>CAMATU010000087.1 GCA_945861225.1 Klebsiella pneumoniae | reverse complement strand
CTCCGCAGTCTTCCGCAAACTCTCGAAACACAAGGCTTTCAGAATCAAAGAATAGTTTTGCAACGAAGATAAACAACGCTGCGACTAGGGCAAATTGCGTGCCCAATTTCCAACGAAACGCGGGCATCCCCAGAATCAGGCGGGTTTCGTTCCCCATCAACATGCATTACAGCTCGCCGCACCCACCCCAGTAGGGGACGCCTCGCAGGCCTCTGCGTAGAGCGCAGAAATGCCATCCCTGGCAGCAGCGTCGATGTTCATGAGCGCGACGACCGGAAGGATGAATTCCGAGTCTGGCTGGTGAGAGTGCCGGATAACGCAATGCCTACCCTGGGTGTCGAGATCAACCGCCTCGGGGTAGGAGCACGATCGCGTACTGGAGCAGGGGTAGGTGCCTCTATCCGGCCAATGCGGGTTATTCGCTGCGGTGCGGCAGGCGCCTCAGTTAGGCCACAACCGGGCAGTGGCGTTCCCAGAAAGCTGCCCCTGCCGGGTAGCGCCGCACGGACCTATACCGGCTCACTGGAAATGCGGTCCAAACCGAACCGTGGTGTTCCAACCGCGGAGGTCGTGGGTTCCTCTAGAATGGGTCCGATGAAATGCTCCGCCTGCCAACACGATAATCGCGAGGCCGCTAAATTTTGCGAGGAATGCGCTGGCCTCCTCAAGCGGGCGTGCTCTAGCTGTGGGTGCGAACTTCGACCAACGGCCAAGTTCTGCGACGAGTGCGGCATGCCAGCGGCCAAGTCCGCCCCAATAGCCGAGGCCCCCCCGCCACGTAGCCGACTACACCCCTAAACACCTCGCCGACAAAATCCTACAGTCGAAGTCAGCACTGGAAGGCGAACGTAAGCAGGTCACGGTCTTGTTCGCCGATGTTAAAGGCTCGATGGAACTGGCCGAGCAGATGGATCCGGAGCAGTGGCATCACATCCTCGATCGCTTCTTTCAGATTTTGAGCGACGGCGTCCACCGCTTCGAAGGCACGGTGAATCAGTACACCGGAGATGGCATCATGGCGCTGTTCGGGGCGCCGCTGGCACACGAGGACCATGCGCAACGGGCCTGCCTTGCGGCGCTGCATCTGCGCGAGGCCTTGCGTGACTATGCCGACACGTTGCGCCGGACCCACGGGCTTTCGTTCGCGACCCGCATGGGCCTCAATTCCGGTGAAGTCGTGGTCGGTTCGATTGGCGACGATCTACGCATGGACTACACCGCGCAGGGGCACACCGTCGGCCTGGCGCAACGCATGGAACAACTGGCGGAACCGGGTGCGATCTTCCTGACCGCGCATATCGCCCACCTGGTCGACGGCTATTTCGCCCTGCGCACGCTCGGTACGTTCGAATTGAAAGGCGTCGCGGCAGCGCTCGAGGTCTTCGCCCTGGAAGGCCTTGGGGCGGCGCGGACGCGACTCGACCTGTCGCAGTCGCGCGGCTTCTCGAAGTTCGTCGGCCGCAGCAACGAGATCGCCACCCTGGAAGCGGCGCTCGAACAAGGCCTGCTCGGGCCCGGCCGCACGGTCGGCGTGGTGGCCGAGGCCGGCACCGGCAAGAGCCGGCTGTGCTTCGAGTTCCTGGAGCGGTGTCGTGCCCGCGGCTACCCGGTGGTCGAGACGCGCGGCGTCGCGCACGGTCGGCACGTGCCGCTGTTGCCGATGCTGGAACTGTTCCGCACCTACTTCGGCGTACAGCGTACCGACGACGAACAGGCGGTCCGAGAGAAGATCGCCGGGCGGCTGCTGCTGCTCGACGCCAACCTGGGCGACGACCTGCCGATCTTCTTCAATCTCCTCGGTGTGACGGATCCGGATCGGCCGCTGCCGTTGATCGATCCGGAGCTGCTGCAGCGCCGCGCCTACGCCGCGGTGCGAGCGATCGTGCGCGCCGACAGTCGGCGCCCCAAGCCCGCGATCGTCTTCGTCGAAGACCTGCACTGGCTGGATGCGGCCAGCGATGCCTACCTGGCGCAGATCGTCGAGGCCACCGTTGCGTCCCGCGGCCTGGTGCTGGTCAACTTCCGGCCGGAGTACCGCGCGCCCTGGATGCAGATGCAGCACTACCAGCAGTTGCCGCTGGTACCGCTCGTCGCGGAGGCGGTCCGCGAGTTGCTGGACGACCTGCTGGGTCGGGATGACAGCGTGGCCGGACTGGCCGGATTCGTCCATCGACGCGCGGGCGGCAACCCCTTCTTCGTCGAGGAGATCGTACAGACCTTGATCGAGACCGGCGCCATGCGCGGCAGCCGGGGTCGCTATCGGCTGGTGCGTCCGGTCGAGGAACTGGCGCTGCCGGCCACCGTGCAGGCGGTCCTGGCCGCGCGGATCGATCGCCTCGAGGAGCGCGACAAGCGCGTCCTACAACAGGCCTCGGTGATCGGCAAGACGTTTCAGGCGCGCGTGCTCGCGCGGGTCACCGACGTGCCCGCATCCGAGCTCGACGCGGCGCTGCGCGCGCTCTGCACGGCCGAGTTCCTGCACGAGGCGGCGCTCTATCCGCAGCTCGAGTACACCTTCAAGCACCCCTTGACCCACGAAGTGGCCGCGACGTCCCAGCTCAATGAGCGCCGCGCACAGACGCATGCCGCGGTCGCGCGCGTGATCGAAGAGATGTCCGCCGATAACCTCGACGAACAGGCGGCGCTGCTGGCGCATCACTGGGCGGCTGCCGGCGAGTACGCGACCGCCGCCCTCTGGCACGCACGTGCGGCGCGCTGGATCGGTGTGGGCAACTGCGCGGAATCCTCCGTGCACTGGCGCCAAGTGGTGAACCTGATCACGGAAGACACGGATTCGCTCAACGCCCTCGCGCTGCGGGCCGAGGCGTTGCGCAACCTGCTCGCGCTGGCCTACCGGATCGACACACCGGAGCAGGAAGCGGCCGCGCTCTTTGATAGCGGGCGACGCGCGCTCGAACGACTGGGAGACGACGCGGCCCGTGCCGCCCTGTTGGTGGCCTACTCGACGCTGCGCCAGAATGCGGGCGCCAGCGACGACTACGTCGCGCTCGCGGGTGAAGCCTACGAACTTGCGCAAGGGATCGGCGATCGGGCCGTGGCGGCGGCGGCCGGGGCCGAGTATTGCATCGGCCTGCACGAGAAGGGACGATTGTCCGAGTCCCTGGCGGTGGTTGTCGCCGCCCGCACGATGTGCGCCGGCGACACGAATGTCGGCGTCGCCGTGCTCGGCTACAGCCCCTACGTCGCGAGTTACATCTTCGAGCTCCTGCCCCTGCTCACGCTCGGTCGCATCGACGAGGCGGAACAATCGGGGCGCCGGGGCATCGAGCTCGCGCAGCAACAAGGTCTCGATGAGACACGCAGTTGGGCCTATGCGCTGTTCGCTTTCGTCGGCGATGCCCAGGGCGCACCGACACCCGACGCGCTGCAGTCGGCACGCCTCGGCGTCGAGGCAGCGGAGCGCTTCGGCAGCGACCATACGCGTGCCGTGGCAAACGTCGGTCTTGCGCTCGGGCACCTGCTGCTCGAGCAATGGGAAGCGGCCATGGCCGCGGCTGAAGCCGCTATGCACATCTGGCGTACCAAGGGCTTCTTCGGCGATTACGCTCCGTTGATGCTGTTTTGTCATGCCCGCGCCCTGCTCGGTATCGGCGCGGTGGAGCGCGCCCTCGCGGATTGCCGCGAGGGCATCGACATCGCGCGCCGCCAGCGCCAGCCGCTGCACCTCTGCGAGGGAAACATCATCCAGGCGCGCTGCCTCAGGCTGCTGCACGGCGCAGCGGCGCGCACCGGGATTGACGCGGGCCTGGACGAAGCAATGCAGATCATCGAGCAGACCGGGGCCGAACTGTGGCGCCCGCACGTGCACGTCGAACGCGGCGAGCTGTGCCGGCTGCACGGCGACAGGGAGGCCGCACGGCGCGAATTCACGACGGCACAGCGCATGTTCGAAGCGACCGGCGCGAGCGGGCATGCAGCGCGCCTGCAGCCGGTCTGCGGCCTGTGAACTGTAGTGCCTGCGGGCACGACAATTCATCGGACGCGGCCTTTTGCGAAGCCTGTGGCGCGAAGCTCGCGCGCCTGTGCCCGGCCTGCGGTGCCGAGGTCAACGCCGGCACGCGTTTCTGCCGCAAGTGCGGAAGGCCACTGACGGACGACGTAAGCGCGCCTGCTTCGCTCAGGCGCGATAGGTCCCCGACCATTCCTAACGGACGCACTCCGCGTGACTACACCCCCAAACACCTCGCCGACAAAATCCTGCAATCGAAATCGGCACTGGAAGGCGAGCGCAAACAGGTCACCGTGCTGTTCGCCGACATCCAGGGTTCGATGAACCTCGCGACTCAGCTCGATGCGGAGCAATGGCATGCGCTGCTTAATCGCTACTTCGCGATCCTGACTGATGCTGTACATCGCTTCGAAGGCACGGTTAATCAGTACACCGGAGATGGCATCATGGCGCTATTCGGCGCTCCGATCGCGCACGAAGACCACGCACAGCGCGCCTGTTACGCGGCACTCCAGGCGCGCGACAAATTGCGCGGCTTCGCTGATGAGCTGCGGATCGCAGACGGGCTCAATTTAAGTTTCCGCATGGGACTTAACTCCGGCGACGTGGTGGTTGGTCGGATTGGCGATGACCTGCGGATGGACTATACGGCGCAGGGTGCAACAGTCGGGATCGCGCAACGCATTGAACAGCTCGCAGCCCCGGGACACGTCTATCTGAGTGGCTCTACGGAGCGGTTGGTCGCCGGCTATTTTCAACTTCGCGCGATGGGCAACAGCACCCTGAAGGGGCTCGCCGAATCCGTTGCCCTATTCGAGCTCGAAGGGACTGGCACGTCAAAGACCCGACTCCAAGTGGCGATAACGCATGGTTTATCGCGGTTTGTCGGCCGAATAGCGGAACTGCAGACTTTAGAAGCGGCGCTTGCTCGAGCCCAGAGAGGCCACGGGCAAGTGATTGGAATTGTGGGTGAGCCGGGATTGGGCAAGAGTCGCCTGTGTTTCGAATTCGTAGAGCACTGCCGGCGCCAGGGGATCCCGGTGTTCGAAGCGCACTGTCCAGCTCATGGCAAGAACATCGCCTATCTGCCCATCCTCGAGTTGTTCCGTAACTATTTCGGGATTACGGCGCTGGAAGATCCGCAATCCTCAAGGCAGCGAATTGCCGGCGCGCTGGTGCTCCTCGATTCGACTCTGCAGGAGACTCTGCCGGTGCTTTTCGAGTTCATGGGCGTGGGCGATCCGAAACGACCTACACCCTTGATGGAAGCGGAGGCTAAGCAACGTCTGCTGTACGAGATGCTCCATCGGATTAGCCGCGCGCATGATGCGCAGGGCCAGTTGACCGTCACATTGATCGATGACCTGCACTGGGTCGATGGGGGCAGTGATGCCTTCGTCGAGCAACTCGTCAATGCCAGCGCCGGCCGACGGAGTCTGATCGTGCTGAATTTTCGGCCTGAATATGTGGCCATATTCGCCAACAAACCGCATTACCAGCAATTGCCGCTAGTACCACTGGGCCATGATGCGGCGCGCGAGTTGCTCGCTGACTTAATTGGGAACGACGATTCAGTAAGCGAGTTGAGTGACCGCATCATCGAATGGACGACCGGCAACCCGTTCTACACCGAGGAGTTGGTCAACTCACTCGTTGAAGCCGGAGACCTGGTTGGGCGTCCCGGCCACTATCGCTTCGTGACGGCCCTGCAGCGGCTACAGGTGCCGACCAATGTCCGCGATGTGCTCGCGGCGCGCATCGACCGATTACCCGAGGCAGCCAAGCGGCTGTTGCAGATGGCCGCGGTAATTGGCAAGGAATTCTCCGGACCGCTACTCGATGAGGTGACTGACCTTAGAGTTGACGACCGCGCGGCAGCACTTGAGCGATTAAAAGATGGTGATTTCATATATGAGCGGGCCCTGTATCCCGTATTCGAGTACGCCTTCAAACACCCATTGACCCATGAGGTCGCTTATCAGTCTCAATTGCAGAGCCGACGGGCGATAGTTCACGCTGCGGTTGCCCGCGCGCTTGAGGCTCAGGCGGGCGATAAGCTAGACGAACAAGCCGCGTTGCTTGCTCATCACTGCGAAAATGCGGGTGAGACACTCAAAGCCGCGCAATGGCATAGACATGCCGCCGAATGGGTGGGACGCACCAATTTTTCGGGTTCGGTTCAACACTGGGAGCGAGTACGCGCGCTTGTCCGCTTGTTGCCAGTCACCACGGACGTCGCTGCGATCGGTATCGCAGCGAATATGCGACTACTCAGCCTGAGTTGGCGCCTCGGGGCGGGGCTCGATGAGGCGCGGAATTTGAAAGAGGAAGGACAAGAGCTCGCTCGTGCAGTCGGCGACCAGCGGGTGAAGTTTTACCTATCTTTGGCTTTTAGCCGCGTCGTCTGTGGGCTCGGGGATGTCGAGACCTTCGTTCAATTAGCCATTGAGAATCATCATTCCGCACTCGAGACACACGATATTCCGATGCAAGCCAACGCATGGGCGTACTTAGTCGATGCGCTGGGATATTCCGGACAACTTGCAGAAGCTCTGAGGATGGCTGAAGAAGCAAGCGAAAAATTCCCGCGCGATATACCAGCTGCGGAATGGATTACGGGATTCAATCCGCATGGCTGGTTTTTAGGATGGCGTGGAATAGCCCTTACCTATATGGGGCGCCTGCCGGATGCCATGAACAATTTGCGCGCGATGGTTGCGCTCGCTGAACATGATGGCACCCCGGAGCTGGCGGGCTACGCGTCGGGCTTTATGGCCCGCCTTCACTATTACTGCTGTGACGCTCCAGAGGCGATAAAGAGCGCCCGTATTTTCGAGACCATCAGCCGTGACTTGGGCGACCCTCCGATTTTGTTCTCTTTTATGCAACTTGGCCTTAGCTACGCGTATCTCGCGTCGAATCAAGCGGAAGAGGCCATCCAGTCGGCACGTTCGGCACTCGAATTATTCGACCGCGTAGAGGTGCAATACGCGGGAGACGCTGCGCTGGTGTTGACTGAAGGGTTGCTGCAGGCAGGCGACTTCGTAGGCGCTGTATCCGCCGCCGAGGAGGCAATTGCTAAGTGCCAACGGTCGCTGCGATCCAACATTGAAGCAGCGGCTCAGGGTGCGTTAGCGCGTGCGCTCCTCGGTCGTGACGGATCTGTTGCGAGCGGCGCCGCTACAACGGCGTTCGATCGCGCCGCCGCATTGATTGAACGCTCTGGCGCGAGCACGTTCGCTCCTGCACTTTTTGAGTGGCGTGCCCATTTGGCTGATTTGCTTGGCGATCGAGAAACCAGCCACGAGCTGCTACAGCGGGCGGAGCAGGGGTACCAGGAAATTGGTGCTCCACGGCATGCCCAACGGGTGGCAGCGGAGCAAGATGCACGTTCGGCCTGACCGGCGTGCGAGCAGGTGGCCCCCGCCAGCACCCAGGACCGCGCGTGGGGCCGAGGCTTGCCGCACATCGCTGCGATAGGCTGTGGACATTAACGCCGCTCATCGGCGCGTTAGGCGGCTGGGACAACGCCATAACCAAGGTGGATCCGACCAATGGCAGAACATACTGAAGCGGTAGAAGTGCTTTTGAAGTACTACGACGCGATTTCCATCCGCAGCGTCGCTGGCATCAGCAAGTACTTCGACTCGACGGCGACATTGATATCACTAACCGGGAGCAACGCCATCGCGGGAGCCGAAAATATTGATGCTGTTTTCGCCAATCTTATCGAAACCTGGGACAAACTGGGGGTAAGTCTGAAAATCGAGTACGACGCGAGCCAGTTCCAGGTCGAAGAGATCCAATCCAATGTTGCGATTATTCGTACTCGTCTTACCAACCGCCGTGTAACCGGAGAGCTGTTCGAAAGCTGGAATTGCATGTACGTGCTCGTGCACACCGACGTTGGCTGGAAAATATCGCTGGCCACGTTCGATGACAGAGGAACTCAAGAATTCGCAGGAACCTCGCCCTCTAATGTGTAGTGACCTTGGAGAAGGGCCGCCTAACATTTATGAGCCCCCGGTTGTCAACGGCAATAGTCTCCCGTCGAATGAGATTCGTGGTTAAGGTATCGCTCCGGCGCGCTGACTTGGATTCGGCCAAACGGTGTCAGGACAATGCCTGCACTAAACACCTATCGAGTTCTTACGCTGAAGGGGCGCGCGAGCCCGCCCAACAACTGATTGCCGCTGACGTTCCGCCGCGCGGCCCGCCGCTGAACCAGAATGTTAAACGTCCGCTATCTGGAAGGTCGATAGCTATTCACGACTGTCCGCTTAGGGTCTACAGCGGAAACTCGCTGCGGCGCAGCAGACAAGAACTGTTCACGTCGCCTTGAAAAATCGTTGCCTGCCTTGTGGTTCGAAACTTTCCGGAAATCGCCCATTTTCCGGAAAGATCGATCTGCGCCGTCCTGCAAACATGCCACCTTTTCGGTCGAAATATTCTCGTGTTGGCGCCGACCGAAAACTGAGCCACTTATGAGGGTCGCGCCGACCCAAAACTGAGCCAGGTGTTCAACCTAGCCTGCTGAATCTTTGAGCAGCAGGGGAAGAGGAGTGATCACCATGGACATGATAGGCAAGATTCGGCGTTTGAGTCGCCGCGGGAAGAAGTCGGAGCGCGAGATTGCGCGCACGACGGGGCTGTCGCGCAATACCGTCGCGAAGTGGTTACACGGCGACATCGATGGCGGGCCCAAGTATCGGCGTGGTGAGCAGCTGAACAAGCTCACCGTTTTCCACGCAGTGCTCAAACAGGCCCTGAAGGCCGACGCGCATCGACCGAAGCGCGAGCGCCGCACGGCCAAGGCGCAGTACGTTGAGATCAAACGCGGGGGCTACGCCGGCGGCTACTCGCGTGTCACCGACTTCATCCGTACGTGGCGCCAACGCGAAGGTCAGGCGGCCTTGGTCAATGCCTTCGTGCCGTTATCCTTCGCGCTGGGCGAAGCGTTCCAGTTCGACTGGAGCGAGGAAGGGTTGATGGTGGGCGGCATCTACTACCGGCTGCAAGTCTCGCACCTGAAGTTGTGCGCGAGTCGCGCATTCTGGTTGGTGGCGTACCCGAGCCAAGGCCATGAGATGCTGTTCGACGCGCACACGCGCAGCTTCGCGGCACTGGGTGGCATTCCCCGGCGCGGCATCTACGACGCCATGAAGACGGCGGTCGATAAGGTCAAGAAGGGCAAGGGCCGGATCGTCAACGCGCGCTTCGCGGCAATGTGCGCGCATTATTTGTTTGATCCCGACTTCTACAATGTGGCGAGCGGCTGGGAGAAGGGGGTGGTCGAGAAGAACGTGCAGGATGAAATCTGATCCCACTACTGACCACCGGAAACACCCCAGAGGAGGACAACGAAACAGACAAACCTCTACACTTATCCACAGCCGACCCGCTCAGGTTCGGCTTCCACCCCTGGCTCATTATTGAGTCGGCGCGGTGGCTCAGTTTTAACTCGGCGCCAACAGAGACGGACGTATTACTCTTGCGACCCACAACCCCGCATCCTCCTTCAATATTGCGCAAATCACGCAACAGAGGCCCGGCTATGGTCAGGCTATTTATTTTTCTGTTTTTGCCAACATCTCTAGTGCTTCTCGGGCACCAACGATAAGGATTCCACGATAGATGCCGATTCTACGCAGCGCACGGTCGCCAGAAACAATAAGATCCGCATTCGCCGCGAGTGCGCCAGCGATAACGTGGTCATCGTCGGGATCCGATTGCACGACGCGCTCGACAACATCGGGTACGACGCGGCGCGCAAGGCGCGCGTAACGCCATACCAGTTGCTCGGCGCTAAGAGTTGAGGCGGTAATTTTGCGGTCAAACTTGGCACGGCTGAGCACGTCAGCCAGTTCGTCGAGCAATACCGGGCTAGTATAAAGATCGAGTTTGCCCGCGAACGCTGCGTCGATAAGTTGCCGGGGCGAGCCGACATCCCATAACAGTCCCGAAACGACAGTATTGGTGTCAGCGACGACCCGCACGACGCTCGGCTCTTACGGCGTCGATCTCAGCCTGGATCTCCTCCTCAGTCATCGGAGGCCCGTCGACCGCAGCCATCCGGTCCATCGCCTCGCGCAACTCTTTTCGTGCTCGTCGACCGATCTCCTCGCGCAACAATCCTTCAAGGACTGGCGTATTGAGTAACCCGGCTTGCGAGGCTTCTTTCGCGAGGCTATCAGGTAGGCTGATCGTGACTTGCGTGGCCATGAATAACGTCCTTCGTCGAACTCGGTAGACAGTTGGATCTTTTCAATTAACGCACAAGCCTGGAGAGGGGATCCTCGTTTTACAGCGTACGTAAACAGATTTGTCGACAGGGCGCAGTTTATGTCGGCGTTCGATAAACGCCAATCACCCATGACGGCTCTACAAGCATGCTTTTCGATTGCTGGTGATTACGCGCAGTTCCAGAACTGGAAAATGTGCTTGCGGGACTTTTGCGGGTCACAGTCCCGCATCATCCTGCAAAACTGGGCAAATCCCGCAACGGACGCCCCGGCTATGGTTAATTAAAACAGATAGTTACGTGTGCCGGCCCGAACTCATAATGCTGAGGTCGGTGGTTCGAGTCCACCCGTAGCCACCAATTTATTCAGCCACTTACATCAATTCTCCAACACGTGCACCAGCTGGTTGTGGGGATTTCGGCGAAAAACCTCCACGAATCAACACCAAACCATGGCCGTTGATCGTCCTCACATACATTCGCTCGAACGCTTCCAGTAACTCCGAGACCTCGACCGCTGAATAGTGTGTCGTGATGTCGCCGTTCTTGTGGCCGAGCAGCGCCTTGCGAGTTTCGAGCGGTGCCCCGGTCGCTCGCAGGCGCCGGCCGAAGGTGTGCTTGAGATCGTGTACCCGGATATTGGCAAAGCCCTCCGGGCACGCGACCCCAAACGCTTCTTCGAACTTCGCCGCGGCTTTATCGCGCGCGTGCTTCCATGCACTGTTGTAGATCTTCGTAATCCGTCGGCCCCGATGCGGGAACACCCACACCGGAGGCAGGCCGCGCTGGCCATCGACCACCGAGACTGCGACGCTGTTCAACACCACCAGACGATCTTCCTTATTCTTGGTTTGGTACTCACAGCGTCAGCGCCTGCTTGAGCTCGCCGTGCTCAAACGCACTGGCCATGCGGTTGATTTCCGAAGCACGCGCGCCGGCCTGCCGCGCAGTCTCCCGCCAAGTCGCTGTCACTAGGGCCACGTCTTTTATGATGGCGCGCGCCGCCACGAGGCCAAGACCAAAATATCCTGAAGCGGCCTCAAGCAGGTCGATGGAGCAGGTGCCTTCGTCGAGATCAATATTAGTCGTCAGCACACGCGCCTTCAGGTCGGTCGGTACGGGATTAAGGTCATAGGCTGGGGAAAGCGACCATCCCGCCTTGCCTAGCCACAGGAAGCCATGATTGCGAAGATGATCGTCGACATTTGAGATCAGCACGTTGAAGGCGACGCGGCGATAGAGCGCCTCCGCGTCGGCTTTCGCTTGAGATCCATGTCGCGCCAGTGCATCGACAATTTCGGGGTAGCTGCCGCGCTCGCCGTCCTTCGATCCTGTCATGGCCATCGCCGAGAGGAACGGGATGCGAATGGGGCCCTCCCTATCAAATCGTCGCGACAGGAGGACTGCCTTTCCGCCGACCTCTATCAATTCATGCGAGGGCGTCGCAATGCCGGCGCGCTCAGCGAGGCGCAGGGCAATTTCTTCCCAGGTTTCCATGCTGTATTCGTCGGTCTCTTTCGGAAACTTCGCGATGAACAGGCGGCCGTGCTGATCGATGACCGACGCCTTGGGACGCGCACCGCCAAGCGAAGATCCTGGCGCGAAGATGAGCTGGAAGTCCTCGTCCGATTCTTCATCGCGCAGGATGCGCTCGGTCACGGCAAGGAGGCGTCCGAGATCGACCAAAGCGGGAACGCCTTCGCGAATGGGCGCCTGGAAAACATCTTCGCCCGCTGGGCGGAAGCGCAGAGCGCCAAGGCGGGTCTCGTCAGCGACGCCGAGAAGATAGTCGCTCTCTGCCAGGGTGCGGACCGCCCGGCCCTCGCGCTCGGCCAGGCGTCGCTCGGCGCGCTGCATAAGGCGCCGTCCCCAAGTGTCAGGTGCGGAATCACCGATGGACCCGAAGATGGCTTGCCCGGCAGGCGGTGCAAAGCTGCCACGCGTCAAAGTGAGGGCGGGCTCTATTGAGAAGCGTGCCGGATCGGCGAGCCACTCCGGTGCGTACTCGAACACCACGATCTCGTTGCCCCGCACCTTATTGCTGCGGGCCACGCCGATAGGACGCGTGCGTCCGTCGAGGTCGATATGGACTTCGATGTCAGTCATGGGCAGGCGGTTTGGAAGGTCGTCTCAAGCGCACGCGCTTCGGCAGCTCCGCGCTGGCGAGGGCTTGGCCGACACTGTCGCCGGCGATGTCGGCTATCTCGCCAAGGCCGTCCAGCAGACCAAGTGCCTGCAGGACTGCGGCGTATATACCAATGCTGACGGTGGCGTCCCCCGCTTCGACCTTTTGCAAGGTCGAGCGCGACGTGAAGGCGCGTTCGGCCACCACGGCCATGGGCAGGCGCCGCCGCCGCCGAGCGTCATGAATGTCCGCGCCCAGCTTGCGCAGGATGCGCCGTACTGCGGCGGGCGGGTGGTGTGGTGTAGGCATCTGACGGCTTCGCGCTACCAATACGGCCTTTATGTAGCACGAAGATTACAAATAATCCAACGGCTATCCGCGACGCAGGCGTCTGGAGGCGCCGCCTAGACAAGGCAGAGGACCGGCAAGGTACATCGGCAAGGCCGGGCTATGAAATAGGCGAAATCCCCTTGTAGTCAACAGCCTGCAGGTCATCCGCGATCGGCAAACGACATCGGAGCGACCTGGATGGGCGGCATAGTGGTGGCACTTTTAGACCGTCGCCAACACACCGCATCCCAACCACGGCATCAAGCCTACCATGCCAGGGCTAACACTTTGTGAGCCTAAGGCCTCCTGCGGCGAGCTGCGACACTAAGCCGTTCGGGCCTCCGAGGTGGGCTGCGCCCACGAGGACGAGCGTAGGAGCGTTCGCTGATTGCACGAGCTCGCGGATCGTTGGAATCCAGAGGCGATTGCGTGCGTCAATTGTACGAGGGGCTGTGAATCCCGCGACGCGTATCGACCCTGATCCGACTCCTCCTTGGCATGCTCTAGGTAGAGGAGGCTAGCCCAACAGATCGCATCATGAACCCAATGCGCCAAGGGATGCCCCGGGGGAACCCGATGCATGGTCCCGCCGACGCGAACGTTCGAACCTTCTATCTCAAAATACATAGCGCGAGTCATTCTACTTGCCGACGAATTTGTGGTACCTGCAGCGAGGCTGCCGCCATTCAGCCCAAGCACGGCATGACGCATACGAAGAGGCAATGGCAAATGCGCCTTCCGGCTTATGGTGAATAACGCAGCAATGAATCGCGCTGGAAGTTCCGGAGGATCCCGTGATTGGCTCTACGTCCGTCTATGCTGATCATCATCACCTCAGGCGGAGACCACCGATCTCCGCCTGGACAAAACAAGTCGCCACAGGGCTCCTTCTGCTACCCCAAACCTTTGAAAGCTAGTATGCACTTCCCAATTAATCTATCCGCTCCGGGGGATCCGAAATGACGGAATTGCAGATCCCAATCGACCAGCCCTTGATGCCACGAAGTGTGCGTCCGAAACTTCCTCGCGACGAGGATGCCGAGCATCTGCTTCGACTTTGCAGAGAGGGGCGTCTATTTGAATTGCAGGAATGGCTGGCCGCGGGACGTTCGCTGAGCGTCCCAGCCCACTATCGTCAGACGCCGCTACGAATCGCGATCAATACTGAGTTCCACAGCCTAATTGAGTTCCTGTTACGACATGAGAACGAGCAGTCTGCCAAGGACGATGTGTTACAGCACGCCTGCTGGCGCAGACAGTTGCCAATCATGCAGCTTGCCTTGGAGTATGGAGCAAGCATCAATGCTGTCTCCTTCCAGGACGTTATCGAGACGTGGGACCGCGGTCTCGTACAGGTTTTCGTGGAGCGGGGTGCCGATCTCGTAACCAATGCCCCATTCGCGCGCGCGTTCAAAGCCCGCATCAAAGCCGTACTCGGCATCTTCCTCGACTGCAAGCGCGCGCGTCCTGACCTCATCGAAGAACTACAGCAGCAACTTGACTCGGCGTTGCGCCAAGCCTGTCAGGATAGTGACTTAAAGTGGGTGAGCCTGCTCATGTGGCTCGGCGCTAATCCGCGTAGCAAGGGTATTGCGACAGAAGATCTCGATAGCACGTATGGTTTCGAAGATGCTGACCTGCAGTCAGCTCTTCAGATTGCATGCAGAAGCAGGGTCCCGGAGATCTTGAAACGACTGAAGCCAGATCCCGCGGTGGACGACCTACGGGAATTAATGACAGCAGCGGCCTCGTTGTATGCGACCCCTGAGTGCGTGGCGTATCTCATGCGTCTCGGCGCAGACATTAACGACAAAGTGGACGGCGGGTCGACCGCTCTGGAACGTTGCCTGAGCAATTTTGGATGGACGGACGCGATCTGGGAATACGACTCGAGGAGGGTTGTAATCCCCGTCGCACGACTTCGACAGCCGTTGGAAGCGCTGCGATTCCTGCTTGAGAATGGCGCGCGATGGACCCCAGATGATCGGTTGATTGCCGACACGAGGCGCTCGCTTTATCGTCTCGACCAAGACGCAACAGTAGCTGTGTTGGACGTGCTTCGAAAGCACGACGCCTGCAACGATAAGATCCTGGACGCTCTTATTAGCACGCCGAAGATGCGCAGTATTCTTAAATCTGTTGCTGGATGGCGATCTGAAGATAAGCGGCGAGGACTTTCGAAATCAATTGTCACCAGACGTAGGTCTTGCCCCAGCAGGACTGGCACGCCCGCGAGAAGCGTCCCCCCGTCCCGCTATGATCGGGAGCGCCTGTACGAGGAGGTCTGGACAGAACCGACGCAGAAGGTCGCCAAGCGTTATGGTGTTTCCGACGTTGCAATCGCCAAGGCGTGCGCGTCGCTTAATATTCCTAAGCCCTCACGCGGCTACTGGGCCCAATACGTAGCCGGTCAAAAGTTGCCCAAACGACCACCGCTTCCAAAGTACGGCGTATAAAACGGGTCCGGGACATCAAAGCAGACTTTTGATGTCGATTTGCATCTCGAAAGGGCGCGCCGGTTGGTCTCCCTTTGATTCAGGTCATGCAGAAGACCAGGTGCGCTTCATGCGCGAGTTGTTCGATATTGACGGCCTTGCCGGACGCTTGCGCGCCTATGCGGGTATCACGGGTTTGCGAACTGAGGCCGCGACATTACTGACCGAGATTTTTCATCGCGGCGAAATTGCGCGTGGTGATGTTCAGGGGATTACTGGCCTGCGCGAGCGGACCGCACGAACCCTTTTGGCGGATCTCCTTAAAGACGGAATCCTCGCTTCCAACAGTGAGAAAGGTGCTGTCTTCCTGCGCTTCCCAGTGGCAAAGCGAGATCTGCTTTTTCCTCGCCTATTCGCGGGGACGTGAACCAATCAGGCTAAACCGGCGGTGGGGAATTGGTGGGGAACGGTTAAGCACCGTTACCCACCATCAGGCACTTACAGCAACGGGCGCCTGCTTAGCGATTAATAAAAACAATAAGTTGAAACCTGGCGGCCATTCTCATAATGCTGAGGGCGGTGGTTCGAGTCCACCCGTAGCCACCAATTTAGTCGTTGATTCCACAGCAAAATCTCTCATCTCGCTCTGGCCATCCGCTTTCGCAGCACGACCAGTGCGGGACTTTTGCGGAACCCATTCCCGCAAATGCGATTCGCTGCTTCCAATAACTCTTCCAGTTCAGGACCCGAATAGTGCGTGGTGATGTCGCCGGACTTATGTCCGAGCAACACTTTCCGCGTCTCCAATGGAACACCGCCAGCGCGTAATCGTCGGCCGAAGGTGTGCTTCAAATCATGAATCCGCACCCGCTTCCAAGCGCCGTTGTACATCTTCGTGACCGGGTTGCCCCGGTAGGTGAAGACATGCGTTAGATGCTTGCCCCGCTCACCTTCCACCGCCGATCTCGCGATCGCGTTTAACACCACCAGGCGATCCTCGCCATTCCCTACTGAGAGCGGTCAGCTGATTTGATGGTGTGATTTTCACGTTTGTCGATGGGCCTTTGGGTAAAGGCTTGCGGCGCTGGCGCCGCGAGCCTTTACGGACAGTCAGAACGGCGGCTCGTCGACCAGCAGTGGCCTTGTGTTCGTGTCGCGA
>CAMATU010000086.1 GCA_945861225.1 Klebsiella pneumoniae | reverse complement strand
CGAAGCGGGCCATGATCGCAAGCTTCAGCGCCGTAGTGGGTCGCGGCCGTTTGTGCAGTGCCATCGTTCGTCTCCAGTAGTCTTAACTGGAGCGCTATTGTCCGCAGCTTAATCCTCAGCGAAAGTACGCTGCGGAGTTACCGGTTACGGTTAGCTGGGGCGTCTGCTTCGAACAGATCCTGAGAAGGATCGGAGAGGTGAGGATCAACCTCAACCAATCGAGATTCATAAGTGAACGACCCTGTCACCGCAGTGCCTTGACCCGACCAAATTCCAGTCGCTAGGATTACTACTCCCGAGAAACCCCATGTTATTGGTGCGGCACATGCTACAAGCGGCGCACAAAGACACAGCGAGAAAAATAACTTCGCCGTTACCCTATCGCTCGTCGATTTCCCCTTTTTTTCTGTGGTCGGGACCATAGATAACCTCTCAAGGCGTCAGAGTCATGCCTAAATTAAGGACAAGCGGATCTAAATGTCAGGCCGAGCCTTTTCCGATGACACATTGTGCCTGGGGGGTAATTGCAACGCAAAGGCCAGTTAGTCAATGTCCTCGTACCGAGCTCCGCCTCCGTGCTTAACGTCAATAAACACTCTTGTAACCGACCACCGTCGCGGTTATCAAATCCAGTAGGTACCGTTAGGGGCTGGCGTACAACTTATGGAGGCGTAGAACGCCCCCATAAGGAACTCAGTGACACTTTATTGGTTCAAATTTATGTTCTCTGCGCTGCTCCTCCTTGGTTCTTGAGAACTAGTCTTGACTCTTGGCGGGCATTCAAATTCGCCATTAATCGCGTCGCAGAAGATTGATTCTCATCACCTGATTGCGCCTTCTTCTCCCGTGACAATCCGCTATCCGCCCCCGGTTGAACCGAAGGCCCCGGCACGCCGGGAAGCGCTTCAGCCGTAGACGCTACGCCGCTACGGAGGGAAAGTTCGTCACTTGGAGCAGGGGAGATCTGCCGAGAATCCACCTCGATAACGCAATCCTCGTGTAGCGTTGTAGCAGCTACAGGGTGGGTTATCGAAGCGTCGAGGTAGCGTTCAAATGCATCGTTAAACTGCTCACGCTCATAGCCACGCCGATTATCCGTTCCAAACCGGATCTGCTTTGACGATATTTCGAATTGCTTCAGTAATGTCGAAACTTGGTTTGGATTAATTCCTTTTCCTTTGTATGTGTTCCATGGACTCTCTTCCAACTCATTGAGCCTTTGAACCAAGAATTCCGACGAAATTTTCGGTTCGTCAGCATCATCAAACAAAGACTTTAGATCCTTCAGAAGGCGGACTCCGAGCGCATCTTCATCGAGGTCACTGCGGCACAAACTAAGCGCGGCTTTCCTCGCAAGTTCCGGCCAGCATCCACCGACTATTTCGGCTATAGACAGCAATGGTTCCCAATTGTCTTGAGCCCGGTCGTGTAACTCTTCCGGCAGGACTGGATAGGAATCGGATAGGGATGCGGCGTTATCTTGCGACCAGCGCGTTAGCTTTTTTTGCAGGTCTTTTAACATTGAATCCCTTAGTTCTCGGAGCCTAGCCACTTTGTCCTCTTTACGCTTTCTTTGGAGCCTTATCTGGATTGAACGATCTTGTAGCGTCTCTTCTAGGGATCCGATAGCGGCAACAGCCTTAGGTGCCCAAGTGGAGAAGACCCGAGGTTCATTCATATCACCGACGCAGCGAGTTACCGTTGCGCCAGATCTTGTGTGACCTGAGTTTAATATGCATCGCATTTCTGAGTTGCCTTTTACTGACAAATCACCTTCGTCAAAAAGAAGCGTCGGCGAGTGCGTTTCGATAATTCTGAAGACAGCAGCAGGCGTAGCGCTAGAAGTCATAAACGGGCGTCTGCAGATCTTGCTGATGAGTTCCAATAATGTTGTCTTTCCACAGCGCTTCTCAGGGCTAGTAATCGCAAGGATTGGACACGTGCGGGCGGTATCAAACGTATACGTATTAACGATCCAAAGTGCGCACGCTATAGCAGAATCCATAGACATTGCCACATAGGTGATGAATAGACTCTCTAGGGTGTGGAGTATTTCCTCTCCGTCTACTACATCTGGCCACGGTTCCGGATCTCCAAGGGCAAACAGGCGCCCGCTTCCTTCCTTTTCCGAACCCGGGTGAGTAGCTCCAGCGTCTGTGCCCAAAGTAACCGGTAGAAGAGATTTTGCCGGTTCAGAGGTTATTGCGTCTCCCAAGGCTGAGATGATGTTATAGAGCTTCCCGGTAGATAAGCGGTGGTTGTGCTCTTGCATTTGATGACCTCTAAATTTTCTGATGATGTTCGATTCTCTGGTTTCGCGATTAATTCGCTTCATAAAATTTCGTCCTAAAAAACTACTAAAATTAAACGATTTTCTTAGCTGGTCGTGCGTTCGCGTAGTACCAATCAGGAAGACCGGCGCTTACGTCGCTCGACGTGCTGCAAACATAATGCGGGATAGGGAGAATCGAAAAACCTGAGTCGAGCCGGCAGAAACAAGGTATCAGCTGGCAGAAGGGAGGATTTGCAGGAAGAAAATTAAATGACGGGTAGCTTCTATAAATCTCGGCGAGGTCGCCCACCTGTGCGGGCTTTTTTCGGAATCACGAGTTCGCCGTCTTTATCCGCTATTTTAAGCCAGTTTCGAATGGTCTCATGCTTGACCTCGCGACCTCCTTTTCTCGCAAGTTCAGTGGCAAGGAGCGTAACCATTTCGCCCATGCGAAAATCATCGGGATTTCCGGACCATATTTCTGAGGCAGTCTCGATACAAAACTTGCGCAATTCCTCCGTTGATGCATGCCTCTTTAAGGCTTTTTTTCGCGACTCTTCAGAAATCGCCCTCTTTTTTAGTGCCGCAAAATCAATTTTAGAATTGGTGAGTGCGGTTATCCCAATGAAGAAGGGCTTAATGAATCTCCAGGAGGGGCCTTCCTCTTGCCACCATTCGATCCACAATTCCGTATATACCTTGGCAAACCACACGTCCTCACGTTCGTCTTCGCGAGGGTTCGGTCCATTTATCACTTCATTAGCGCTATTCAGAAGCTCTTTAAGATACGGAAGCGCCGGGGGGCAAAATTCGGAGTCAGAAGCTTGGTCAAGAAATGATTCGTATCCATAGCGAGAAAGTACATCTTGAAATGTCAGTCCGATATCTATCAATAGGTCCGCTGTAAAATCTTGGCCTGTCCGTAAAGCCTGCGACGAGTAATCAGGGAGCCTTTTCATGAGGTAATCGCCAGTGAATTGGGGCGTGGTTCTGTTCCCGCTGCAATAAATTTAGAAGTCTCTGGATTCTCGCTCGCGCTCTATCCAAGCTTATTGTTTCTGCAGGGGAAATGCCCGAATTCGGCCAATGTCTTCGCCCCCCAAGATTATCGGTGATTAATTAGCCGGGAATTGCCGAAATCGCCATCTCAATTGCGCACACGGTGGTTGGTTTCTCGTTTCGAGTAATTTCTTTGCGGAAATGACTGCGGGACAGAGTTATGCGGTAGGCGTTTAATGTCAGATGAAACCATGACGTTAACAGATAGCTTGCCTTTGCATGGGTGCAAAGATCTCGAATTATCGAGAGGATAATAATCTCTGCTGCCTTTGAGGGTTTCCCTTAATTCGCTCTCTTCCGGATAAAATTACCGCCAAACCAATAAACGATAGCACCAGCGTTGTAGGTTCTGGTATCACATTTTCTTTCCTGGGGTCGGCACGGTAAATCGCTGCCCCTTCGGAAGTCGTCGCAGCAAAGGCGATTTGACCTTTGTTATTTAACGCATCTCGTGCAATCAGGTTGATTGAGAGTATGGGTAATCCAAGCAGATCGTCTCCCTCCCCGATAACCCGTAGGAAGCCGTCCTTTGACCCTTTATAAATCCCGCTAGCTCCACCTAGCCCAGCTTCTCGGCCATAAAAAACCAGCTCATCTAAATCATTTAACCCAAACGGGAAAAAGCTTGCAAACTGAGAGCTATCGACAACAACGGCACTAGAGCCGTTAGAGTAAAACAACAGAAGAGAATCAAAAGTACCCGCGATGAACTGACGTCCGATTACGGTTCCCAAGTTGTTCAAGCCATAAGCTTCAAAAGGGTTTGGCGCGAGGTCGAAATTCGGGCCGACTTGCCGCGAATTAACTCCATCGCTTACAAGATAAGCGTGGCCGCCAATGCCTGCCGCAGAAAATAAAACCTCGCCACTGTCGTTAATCGCTGGGGCATCTGGAATGCCGCCAGGACTAAGTCCGTTCTGCAGAGCTTCTTGCTGTCCGTAAATTCGTCTTGTGCCGCTTGTTGGATTAGCGACTCGTAATTCACCCGCAGCGATGTACGGGACCTCACCGCTACTATTCATACTCGGACTTGACAACGAACTAGGGATTCCACCGGATACGGTGCCATCGCGGTTAACCCGGCAAGACTGGTCCGAGATACAGTGGTACGCGACACTTCCTGCATCATTTAGAACGATGCCTTGACCATCTGGGGGAGGAAGAGGAGGAATAATCGACGGAGCTAGCCCTGATAGGGAAACGGCAGTCGTTCCGTCAGAAAGGAAAATTTCTGTACCAGTTAGGTACGCGACTTCCCCAAGGTTGTTCATTGACGCAGCCCGGAACGGGGAATCTACGATTTTTGTAAACGTGTAAGGTATTGCTAGCGCTGAGCCGAAAAAACCGCTGCAAACAAGAAAAAGCAATATCGGCGCAAGCGCGCCTTTTGCGTTGGTAGTGGTCGATTGCATACTTCCCCCGACAGTTATTTTTTATCTCAGCGGCGCCGTTCGTACCATCTAACATGGGACAACCAGCACTTCAATCTGTCTACCTGTTGCTGACGCGATTGTTACCAATCGTGCTTTTTCAGGTCTAAAGGATACGACAACAATTCGATAACCTCCTTTAGCACTGCCGGCTCATATGGCTTCCCGTATCGACCGGTTGTCATTGAATCGTCGGCGTGGCCGACCATCGCCCCTATTTTCTTTCCGTCCACGCTTCTTTGCTTTAGCTGATTGATGAACGTATGACGAAAACTGTGAAAGCTCTTTCCTTTCTGAGTGATTCCACAAGCTGAGCGATAACGCGCGTTAAACCATTTCTGCGCTGCTTGTGAGTAGCCATCGCGTTGGTGCTTCAGTTCGGGAAATAGTCGCGTCTCTGCCCTTGCACGGAGTCTCTCCACGTACTCAAGAAACCCCAGCTCGACTAACCTACTGTGCAGCGGTACGAGTCGGGTGCTGGCGAGTGTCTTAAGCTGTTTGGTGCCCTGGTCGTTAATATCCAACACCCAAACTCCCTGTTCCTGGCGAATATCCGCCAAGTGGAGCTGACACACCTCATTTATGCGTGCCCCGGTATATAGACCAAGCAGCGGCAACCAGTAGTAGTGGGGGTGTTTGCATTCCTTGCTTTTGAATATTTCGGTGCCAAAGAGTAGACGCAGGTCATCATCATCGAATGGGTGTCGTTGTTCATGCGCTCGCGTGGTTATTGTGAGACTTAATCCTTTGAAAGGATTCTTGCCGACATGTCCTTGTCGCTCTGCCCAATTGAAGAGGCCGGAAAGCCTCGAAATATGCTTGTTGTAAGTTTGGTTGGAAAGAACGGTATCCGGCGCGAGCGCGATAACCTCGCTTAGCGATTTGTCTCGATATTTCGGATCTTTGCTCAGATTGGGTGGAAGCGCTTGCAGCGTTGCCCTGACCTCCCTCGCTTTAGCGCTATCAATCGTCGCAATGGGAATGTCGCCGACTATCTGCAGGAAGAGTTTAAAGGCGCTCTCATTTTCATATGTCGTTTTGGGGGTCCAGGAGCTTTCACGTTGGTGCTCGGCTACATAGTCTTTAATGACGGTAGACAACAGCGCTGAGACGGGGGCTGCTGGTTGGGGCTTGGCGGTTAAGGATTGGAGCTGACCCAGCAGACGCTCCCCAATGCGAGCTTCCTCCTCGGGATCGTCTCTCTCAATTCGTATCGACTGGGAGCTGCCATCGGTATGCGAGAGGCGTAACCAAACGGCGTGTATAACAGGTTCTTTTTTCTTGGCCATGGATCGGCACTCTCCAAACGCGTGCACAATCGCTTTTTTAAGATTCTGTGCGAGGACAAACGCCGTTGCGGGATCCTTCGTCGCAAGTGAGCGCTTGATTTCGCGTTGCTTCAAGTATGGTTGAAGGTCATTCGGAACGACAATGCGCAAATGAAATGTTCCGGTTCCGCGACGTTGTAGATACGAGGCAAGGCGTTGCATTGGACGACTCTCCCGGCGAATGTACCAAGGGCATGTACCAATCGCCTGGGTTTATCGAACCCGTTCCAGAAAATACAAGCTAAAACAGAAGATTAAGGAGGATTGGTGGAGCTGAGGGGGATCGAACCCCTGACCTCTGCATTGCGAACGCAGCGCTCTCCCAGCTGAGCTACAGCCCCACGGTGACGCGGCAAATTCTAGCGGCGACGGTGAGGGAGCGCCAGCTTGCATAGCCGGGCCCGGTCGGGACCGGGTATGCTCTCGGCTACGGGCATCACCTGAACGTCGAGCCCCCTCTTGCGAGTCGTACCCTGCATGTCATCAGTCCCTGCTTCCCTACCCCGTGCGCTGCCCTCGTTCCCCGCCATCCGGCGCGGGAAATTAGCGACCTTGCAAGTCAATCTTGGCTATCGTTGTAACCAGGCTTGTGCGCATTGCCATGTGGATGCCGGGCCTTTGCGCACCGAGGAGATGACGGCAGAGACGGTGGAACTGGTGCTGGCCTTCGCGCGCCGCCAGCAGCCGCAAGTGCTCGATATCACGGGCGGTGCGCCGGAATTAAATCCGCATTTCCGCTATTTAGTGCAAGCCGCGCGAGCACTCGAACTGGCCGTGATTGATCGCTGCAACCTGACCATTCTCGAAGAACCGGGGCAATCCGATCTCGCGGCTTTTCTCGCGGCCCAGCAGGTGCGGGTGATCGCTTCGCTGCCGTGCTATGGACCAGAAAACGTGGACGCGCAACGCGGCCATGGCGTGTTCGAAAAAAGCCTGCGTGGTCTGCGGCAACTGAACGCGCTCGGTTATGGCCGGCCGGGGAGTGGGCTCACACTTGAGCTGGTCTATAACCCGGTGGGCGCGCATCTACCACCCGACCAGCGCGTGCTCGAAGCGACCTATAAGGCGCGGCTTGCCAGCGATTATGGCGTGACCTTCAATCGCCTGCTCACTATCACGAATATGCCGATTGCGCGCTTCCGCCATGTACTTGAGCGCGAGCACCGCTTTGACAGTTATATGCGACTGCTGCTTGATCATTACGAACCGGCGAATCTGGACACGGTAATGTGCCGGAGTCTGCTCAGCGTGGACTGGCGTGGGCAGGTGTACGACTGCGATTTCAATCAAATGCTGGGATTACCGTGGGGCGATCAACCACAGGCAACGCACTTGTCCGAGCTGCTCGCGCAGTCGCTAGCGGACACGGCGATCACGGTCCGTGAACATTGCTACGGGTGCACGGCGGGGCAGGGAAGTGGGTGTAGTGGGGCACTCAATTCAGTCTGAGCGTTAGCGATGACGGGCAGCAAATCGTGCATCTCGATTATCGTGCCGGTGCTGAATGAAGCCCGTGGCATCGAAGCCTTTCTCGCACATTTGCAGGCTTGGCGTGCGCGCGGCCACGAAGTAGTGCTGGTGGATGGAGGCAGTACCGATCACACGGTAGCGCTGGCAGGTCCTCAGGTTGATCAATTGCTCTCAGCGCCTGCGGGGCGCGCGTCGCAGATGAATCTCGGCGCGGCGGCGAGTCGCGGGCAGCTTCTCCTCTTCCTGCATGCCGATACCCTGCTGCCGAGCGCAGCCCTACCTTGCCTGCAGCAGTTTGCGCGCGATTCGCTGCACGCGTGGGGACGGTTTGATGTTCGATTCTCGGGTACTCAGCCGCTACTGCGCGTGGTGGCAGCGCTGATGAATTGGCGGTCCCGTGTGAGCGGCATCGCGACTGGTGATCAGGCGATGTTCGTCACACGCACGCTGTTCAACACGGTTGGTGGCTATCCATTGCAGCCCCTGATGGAGGACATTGCACTCTCGGCGCGCCTGCGCCGTGAGTGTGCGCCACATTGCCTGCGCTTAAGCGTGATCACCTCGTCGCGACGTTGGGAAACCCAGGGAATCCTGCGCACCATTGGACAGATGTGGTGGTTGCGCTGGCGCTATTTCATGGGTGCTGATCCGGCCCTGCTCGCGGCGCAGTATCACGCGGTGCGTGAGGGCGCGCGCCAGTGAACAGCGCGGCGGTTATCGTGTTTGCACGCGCGCCGCGTGCAGGTACGACCAAAACGCGGCTAATTCCTGCCTTGGGCGCCGCTGGTGCCGCGCTGCTTTACGCGGGTTTATTGGCGCGCACCTTGCGGCAGGTGACGACCTTGCAGGCGGTATCGCGCTGCGTGTATGTGGATGAACCCGCTGCACTTGAGGACCTCGGCTCGCGGGTGACATTCCCCGCCTGGCAACTCGAAGTTCAACAGGGCGCCACCTTGGGCGCACGCATGGCGCATGCGCTAACGACGACCTTACAGCACCACGCGCGGGTGATTCTGCTCGGCTCGGATATCGTGGATGCAGAAACCGGCGATCTCGCGCAGGCCTTACAGGCACTGGCGGATGGTGCGGAAGTAGTGTTGGGTCCGGCGGCGGATGGCGGTTATTGGTTGATTGGCCTGGCACGACCCCAACCGCAATTGTTTACCGACGAGATCTGCTGGGGTTCGGCGCGGGTATACGCGGACACGGTGGCCAAGATTGGCGCTGCAGGATTGTCCTGGTCGGCGTTGCGCAAGCGTCACGATATCGACTGCCCGGCGGATCTCGTGCAGCACGCCGCCAAGCTGCGTGAACTCCTACCGGACTCTTCGTTGCTCGCGGGCGAGCTCCGCACAAAACTGCTCAATCCGTCGCGCTTGATGGGGCTGTAGGCCAAAGAAGCGGGCGCCGACGCGCGGGACTCTGCCACGCACTGGCGGATCGATGTGACAAAGTTGAATGTCCGCCACAAACTCAGGCTCACCCTTGAACGCAAGCTGACAGATCACCACCGTGCCATGGTCGCGCGGGATATCAATTACGCCTGTGCGCACGCGAATGCCTAAACCTTCGGGGGAAATGTCGCGCAATTCACCGCTCACTAGGTGCTCATCGGGCATTAACAAAGTGACGGGCATGCCGGTATTCAGCGGGATCGGCACGCGATGCACCTGCCGTCGTTGCGGATAATCAAGTCGTGAGGGGAACGGTACCTTGTAGAAGGGCAGACCGTTCTGCGTGCTGATCTGGGTGACATTGCTCTTAAAGCGAACTTCGATGCCGTCCAGGATTCCACGCACCTGAAGCTGCTTTGTTTGCTGGAGCTGCAGATGACCTTCACGGGGGACCAATTCGTCGAGTACGAGATATTTTTCTTCGCGCACCACTTCGAGAATGGCACTGGTATAGGACGCCGCTGCTGAACCAATTTGCACTGTGAGCAGCGCGCGTTGTTCTTGCAGGCGTCGCAGCACCTGACAAATCTGCGGAATTGAATCGTCCAGTTTGACGTTCTGCCGGTCGCTGCCCAGATCAGCAACGGATTCGAATGGCACGGCAATCCTCCAGGCGGGTGACGTGATGCGCGATCAAACCCGCTCGAAGCGGAGACGTGGCGCGTGACTATTCAAGCGCCCGGCGGCGGTATAAGTGCGCTCGCCTGCACGTTGCCCGCTCATCAAATCGAGCATTGAAGTTACAAAACAGCGACTGGCGTCGATCGCCGCACCATTGGTTCGGTTAGCCAGCGCGCAGCGGCCAAGTAAATTGCGGATAGCGGCCCATTCCGCTTGCTCGGTGTCGTCGTGGTGAACTGCGCTGGCCGCGTCGAGCAACGGCGTCAGGGCTTCGATGTCCCCTGCGAGGCGTTGTTTCTCGTGCACCGCCGTGTGCAGGCGCTCAGCGTCGCGGTGGCGTAATGCCTCGTACTCGCTGGCCAATACCGCATCGAAGTCCTTCAGCAGCGCATGCAGCTGATGCCGCGAACGCGCGCGCCCGGCGGGCGCGGAGGTTACGCTCATGCTGGTCGACCGTTGCCGAGCAAGTCTTCCATCATCATCAGTTTGTCCGCGACTACCTCGGGCTCAATCTGATAGGCGCCATCAGCCAAGGTCTGCCGAACCTGTGCAACTCTGGCCGTATCGACTTCCGGGACACCTGCTACCGCTTGAGTCAACGTCTGCAGGCGCGCGCCAAGAGCGGTTAGCTGCACCACATCTTCGTGCGCTGTGCCGGCCGCGGCGACTGGGCTTGCACCCTTGTCGGCCTTTACCGTTGGACTGGTCAGCGCAGTAACCACGCCTCCACTGGAATTTTTGATCTCTGCAACCATCAGCTTTTCTCCATTTATCCTGCGCTGCTTAGCGGCCTGTTTTGCGTAGACCTTTAGGACCCGTGACAATTCTGTGACTAAGCTCGCAACATCGTCGCCGGATTTCCAGCGTTGCCTGACTTCCCTACCGGACGTGGACCACCCCGTGTTCCGCGAGAACACCCTCGACTACTCGGTGTGAGGAATTATTGCGGGCCTGGATGCGATCACCGAGTGCCCCGTCCTGCAGCGCCACACCGCCCACCCTAATCGCGAGCGGTCCGCGCTCCAGCGCCAAAGTGACCATGGCACCACGGCGTATGGCGCGCGGATTGCGCAGGCCCTGTAGCGGCAAAGGGCTGCCGGCGGGGATCAGGCGCTGGATTTGTTTGCCCACCGCCTGTGCAGTGTTTTGCAAATAGGGTGTGGTCGCGTCACTCACCCACACTTCCTGCGTGGTCACATCTGCTGGTTGGAGCTGCTGACCCGGGGCCAGCGCGCGAGTCGCGACCACCACCGTGCGTTTCTCGCGGATCAGCGCCGGCACGAAAATCGACCACGGCGTCGCGCCTGTACAGCGCACATTCACACTGGTCGCGCCAAGCAGGCGGGTGCCCGGATTCTGGCTGGCCTGCAGTGGGATATCGCAGGCGGCAAGGCGCAGGCGGGGATCAAGCCGGCCGACGGCCAGCGCAATTTCATGCCCGCCTGGTGCGCTCGCCGCCGTGACATAGTCCTCCACCGCCGCTTGAATATCAGACAGGGACTGGGTCGGTATGGTGGCCGCCCACACACTCGACACGCCACCGGTCACCACCGCCAGTAAAAAAGACACGAGTTTGTTTTCCATACCTAGCTGCTAATAGAGAAATCGTGCCTAGATTGATGCAATGAGTGTGCCGCCTTCCAGTTTAAGAACATAACGGGCCGCGACGCTATCACCTTCTATGGGATCCCCGTAGCGCCGATCTAACCCGCGAGGAACAGTCTTCATGAGTGCCGTTGAAGAAGTCAGTCGATTCACGTCGATGGCGGGTGGAAACCGCCTGGAGTTGTTACTGTTTCAGCTCAGTGACAATCAAATATTTGGCATCAATGTGTTCAAGATAAGAGAGATTCTGCAGTGTCCGCCACTGCGGCATGTGCCTTATTCCCATCGCCATGTGCGCGGGGTCATGCAGGCCCGAGGGCAAACCCTGCCAGTCATCGATCTCGCGCAGGTTCTCGCGCAGAGCGCGAGCCTCGAGTTGCCTGACAGTAAGATCATCGTCACCGAATATTGTGGCCTGGTGCTGGGTTATTTGGTGCGTAGAGTTGTGCGCATCATGAATCTGCGCTGGGAGGATGTTAAACCGCCACCGCCACTGCTGGGTGACGCCCACTATATGACTGCCGTCACCATTCTGGATGGGGTCCAGGTGCAAATCATCGATATTGAAAAAGTGCTGGCTGAAATCGTGGGGGTATCGTCGGATACCACCGAGATTCAGCTCCCGCCCGCGATCGCCTCGGACTTACCGCGCCATGTTTTTATTGCTGAGGATTCCACGGTGGCGCGCAAGCAGATTACACGCGTGATGGACCAAATCGGTGTGACCTACGAAGTCGCAGAAAATGGCCGTAGCGCGCTTGAGAAGCTCCGTGAATATGCGGCTGCCGCGCCGATCAAGACCCAGTTCGGCATGCTGATCGCAGATATTGAAATGCCGGAGATGGACGGCTATACGCTAACTAAAACCCTCAAAGCTGATCTGGCACTCAAAGAACTCTATGTCTGTTTGCACACTTCACTGAGTGGCAGCTTCAATCACACGATGGCGGCGACGGTGGGCGCCGATCGCCTGATGCCAAAGTTCGATGCAGATGAGCTCGCGCAAGCGGTGATTACCGTTCTGTCCTAAGCATGCTGGCGCAAATAAAGCCCCGGCTTTCGCGCGCATTCGAGACCATAGTAGGAGCGGCTTCAGCCGCGAACAGTGCTGAATCGCCCCATCGCGACTGAAGGTTTGTACGACTTCGGGTTTCATCGCGCCTAAAGGCGCTCCTACAAAAGAAAATCGAAGCGCCCATCCCCGTAGGAGCGGCTTCAGCCGCGAACAGCACTTAATCGCCCCATCGCGGCTAAAGCCGCTCCGGGGCGGACTTGCGCTGGCCGTCATGCGCGGCGCTGAAGTTGCCGGCAGCGGCGATTGCTTGCCGCTTGGCTCGGTTGTCTCGCGTCGGTGGTTTTTTGAAATCAGTGACTTAAGTCCAATTTTCCCAGTTGGCACGAGTTTCGCTCTAGTTCTGCTCAACCAAGCAAACCAAGCGAGACACCGTGTTCGATCTCAACCAAGCCATCGGCATTCACGCCCACACCGCCATCCTGCGTGCGCGCCGCGCCGAAGTGCTGGCGGCCAATCTCGCCAATGCCGACACCCCGCATTATCAGGCGCGCGATCTTGATTTCTCGGCCCTGCTGAATGGGGAGCTGGAGTCCTCATCGCTGCAGCGTACAAATTCACAGCACTTCGCGTTGGGTGATACCCAGGACGGCGGACTTGAGCTGCTCTACCGGGTGCCGGCGCAGGCCGCGCTCGATCAGAACACGGTTGATGTGCAAGCCGAACGCGCGGCGTTTCTCGACAACGCCATGCGCTACCAAGCCAGCCTGCGCTTCCTGAATAGCCGGCTAGCCGGTTTACTCAACGCCTTCCGCGGAGAATAACCATGTCACTTTTTTCAGTCATGAACATCGCCGGCACAGCCTTGGCGGCACAAACAGTGCGTTTGAATATCACGGCCAGCAATATGGCGAACGCTGATAGCGCCGCGAGCAGCATCGGTAGCACGTATCGCGCACGGCATCCGGTATTCGCGCCGCAGGCGATCGACGAATGGGATTTTGAGCAGTCGGCCAATCTCGGGGTGAAGGTCACTGGCGTGGTCGAGAGCGCAGCCGAACTGCGGCGCGAGTATCAACCCGGGCATCCGTTGGCGGATGACGCAGGCTATATCTTTCTGCCCAACGTCAATGTGGTCGAGGAAATGGCCAATATGATTTCTGCCTCGCGCAGCTATCAGACCAATGTCGAAATCATGGAAGCCTCCAAACAAATGCTCTCGCGCACCCTCGCGCTTGGGCAATAGGTCGCCCTGAAAAAGCGTATAGACGAAAGGATATGGTGATGGACAATCCACTCAGCGTTCTGCCTGCCAGCCTCGATGCCACACGGCTCAAGGAGCGCGCGACCGTCGGCGAACGGGATAAAGTCGGCCAGGATCAATTTCTGGAGCTGATGATTACGCAGCTCAAGAATCAAGACCCCATGAAGCCGATGCAGAATGGTGAATTCCTGAGCCAGATCGCGCAATTCGGCACGGTCTCCGGAATCACCGAGCTGCAGAAATCGTTCGGTTCGCTGGGGAGCGCCTTGCAATCGAGTCAGGCGCTGCAGGCCTCTACCATGGTGGGCCGCAAGGTCCTTATTGAGCACGACAAGCTGCTGGTGAACGGCACTGATCCCACCAAGTTCGCGTTGGATCTGCCACTCGAAGCCAGCCGCGTGCGGGTCTCGCTGCAGGATTCCGCCGGTCAGCAAGTGCGTCGTTTGGAGTTCGGTACCACCGCCGCAGGTCTGACTGATGTCGCCTGGGATGGCCTCAACACTGACGGCAGCCAGGCCGCCGCCGGAGCTTACACCTTGAAAGCGGAAGCACTGATCGACGGCAAAATCCAGGCGCTCACCACCCTGGTACGTGCGCCAGTCGAGAGTGTGACCTTGCCGCGCAACGGCGAAGCTCCGGTGCTCAATTTATCCGATTACGGCGCATTCAAAATCGACGCTATCAAACGCGTGCTGTAAGGCTGCCGTTGAACCCACTTACCAGGAGACTGTAATGCCATTTCGTACCGCCATCAGCGGCCTGCGCGCCACTCAGGCCGATCTCAATGTCATCGGCAACAACATCGCGAATGTCGGCACCACCGGCTTCAAAGGTTCGCGCACTGAATTCCACGATGTGTTTGCGACGACCAATGTCGGCGTGTCCGCCACCGCCACCGGCAGCGGTACCAATACTTCGCGTGTCGCCCAGCAATTCACCCAGGGCAATATTACGTTCACGGATAGCGGGCTTGATCTCGCGATTAGCGGGCAGGGCTTTTTTATCGTAGATGATGACGGCGCCCAGCTCTTTTCACGCGAAGGTGCATTCGGCCTTGATCGCGAAGGTTTCGTCGTGAACGCCAACAATCAAAAGCTGGTGGCATTCACGGTTGATAGTACGGGCGCGATTACCGGTTCCACGGCACCCTTGCAGATTTCTTCCGCCAATACCCAGCCGCAGGCCTCATCGACAGTGACCCTTGGCGCCAACCTCGATTCGCAATCGGCGATTCCGCTGGTCGCGCCGTTCGATGCGGCAGACAGCAAGACGTTCAATAACACCACGGCAACCTCAGTGTTCGATTCGCTGGGTGGTACGCATCTCATGCAGTACTACTTTGTGAAGACCGGCAATGGCACGTGGAATATGCACACCACTGTCGATGGGGTATCAGTCGGTGCCGCGAGCCCGATTGCTTTCGGTACCAATGGCGCCCTCACGACGCCGATCACTGGCAGTGTCACGTTGCCGTCGTTCACACCAGCTGGCGGTGGCGCGGCGATGGCTGTTGATGTCGATCTCACCGAGATGACGCAATTCGGATCCCCGTTCGGTGTATCGCGGCTAAGCCAGGATGGCTTCACGACTGGGCGTCTAGCGGGGCTGGATATCGATCAAAACGGCAACGTGTTCGGACGCTACACCAATGGCCAAGCGAATCTGCAAGGACAGGTGGCACTAGCCAATTTCTCGAATCCGCAGGGCCTGCAATCACAAGGCAAGAACAATTGGGCCGAGACTTTCGCGGCCGGCTCGCCATTGGTCGGCGCGCCGGGCACGAGCAGCATGGGCCTGGTTCAAGCTGGCGCGCTGGAAGATTCGAATGTCGATGTCTCAGAGCAACTGGTGAAGTTGATCGTGGCGCAGCGCAACTTCCAAGCCAACACCCAGGTGATCCAAACCGCTGACGCAGTGACTCAAGCGGTCATCAACATTCGCTAGTCGCTGAACTGAACAAAGGTCACTGCTGTCATGGATCAAATGATCTATCTCGCGATGTCCGCCGCCCGCCAAATGATGAACGGGCAGGCGGCTGCCGCGCACAATTTAGCCAACGCCAACACCACCGGTTTCAAGGCCGACTATGCGGCTTACCGTGCCATGCCGTTGTTCGGCGAGGGCTTGCCCACGCGCGTTTTCGCAGTAGAAGAACGGCCCGGGATCGATTTCTCGTCCGGGTCTTTGGAAGCCACCGGTAACGATCTCGATGTGGCGCTCGCCGGCGAAGGCTTCATTGCTGTGCAGGCGCCTGATGGCAGCGAAGCCTATACCCGTGCCGGCGAATTGAAGCTTGATGCGATCGGTTTGCTGACCACCGCAGAGGGCTATCCAGTGCTGGGCAACGGCGGCCCGATCGCGCTGCCGCCGGCCGAGAAAGTGGCGATTGGCGCTGATGGAACGATCTCGGTAAGGCCGCTTGGGCAGGCGGCGAACACCTTGGCGCAGGTTGATCGCCTGCGGTTGGTGAAGCCCGAACTCACCAATTTGATTAAGGCTGCGGACGGTTTGTTTCGCACGCGTGATGGCAACCCAGCCGCACCCGACGCTGGCGTGCATGTCACCAGCGGCGCGCTGGAGAGCAGTAATGTCAATCCAGTGGGCGAGATGATTCAGATGATCGAAACCGCGCGCCGCTATGAACTCGCCGTGAAAGCGATGAAGTCGGCGGAACAGAACGACGCCGAAGGCACGCGTCTGTTGCGGCTGACTTAATTGCGCAGAGCGCACAGTCAGCTCGATGGCCAGGTCGCTGCTCGCCTCGCAACGACGGGTGCGGGGCAGCGCACGAAGTCCTATGGCGGAAGGCGCTGCGCTTTTCCGCCCTATGACCTATGACCTACGGGTCATCGTGACGTTGTGCGAGTAGGTCGCAAGGAATAGGGCGGAAAAGCGCAGCGCCTTCCGCCGTATGACG
>CAMATU010000085.1 GCA_945861225.1 Klebsiella pneumoniae | reverse complement strand
AACCGACCCCGAGGCCGATTAGGAGACCTCCCGTGAGATAGTGCGCAATACCGTTGGGAAATAAGTGCTCAATCATGAAAGTCCTCTCTGGTTTCGAATTTTTCTGTCGATATTACCTGGGCATCGCGCTTCGGGTAATCAGCGCCCGAAGTCGCACAACAAATCCTCTTCATCACGACCCCCCAATCAACTATGGCGTTGCCTTTGGTGAGACCGAACGGGAGCTACAGAAGTCTTGTAGTCTGCGTAAGACCTCTGAGCAGAAAACATGAGCCCTAAGCTTTTTTCTTATGCATTACTTTCGTTCGTTACTATGCGTGAGGCTCGCGATCGAACGTTGACCATGCCGAAGCTCATCATCCCGGCGTTACAGGTGAACATGAAGGCCGGCGAATTGCCGGCGCAAGATATGCGCGGGAAGCGCTTTCTGAAAGTGCCCATCAGCGAACTTTGAATTTCGATTGCCAGCGGGTGATGCTGTGGTCGCCCTCGGTGGTCGCCCTCGGTGGTCGCGCCGTCGAGGGCCGTAGATTAGACGCGGGTGGTCGAAACGGCGGTGAACGACCGAGTCGTGCCTCTTGATGCAATTGCGCCAGTGACGGGTTAAAAAACCTCGCACCACTTTATTTTAATTAACCGCGAGTGACCGACCGTCAGCGAGCCATTGATCAATCCCGCCAACGATGGACGTTACCTTGGAATACCCCATCGATTGAAGTGTCGCGGCGGCGAGCGCTGAACGCCCACCGCTCTTGCAATAAAGAACTATCGATTTGTCGAGATCGGTGCCACCCGCGAGACCCGATACTTGAAATTCGAGTAGCCCGCGTGGCACGTTGACGGCCCCTGGCAAATGACCAGCAGCATACTCAGCGGGCTCTCGCACATCGATCAAGATTGGGTTCCCGGCAAGGATAGTTTCCGCTTCACCAGTGCTGATTTCCGTAATGATTTGCTTGGCGGCAACGACAAGGTCTTGGGCGGTTTTCATGATCATTCCTCGAATTGATTGATGGTGATGGCATTGACTTGCCAAACTACTCACGGCCTCGAACTGTGACAAAAATATTTGCCCATTGAAGTGTTCGAAAAAGTCCGAACGCTTCAATGCATCCATCACGGGCCCCTTAATTTCGGATAGATGAAATTTGACGCCAGCTTCTTTCAGTCTGTAGGTGATCGCTTCCAGGCTGTCTAGGGCGCTGGCGTCGATTAGATTTACGGCGGGGCACATGAGGATAACGTGTTTTAGCTCCGGCCGCGTGGCGACAGAATCGTATATTCTGTCTTCGAGGAAGCGTGCATTCGCGAAATACAAGCTCTCGTCCACGCGGATTGATAGAATTTCCGGAGCCGTGATGACCTGATGTCGATCAACGTTACGGAAGTGCTGAGTGCCAGGGACTTGGCCGACGATCGCGATGTGTGGCCTGCTCGTGCGTCCCAGGAAAAAGAAAATAGAAAGCGCGACACCCACTAGAATTCCGGCCTCGACGCCCACTGCCAGTACAACCACGATGGTAGCTGCCATCACGGCGAAATCCGCTTTTGAATACACGAAGGTTCGTCGCATTGCCTTGAGGTCGACCAGCGACAGCACCGCGACGATGATGGTTGCTGCGAGCACCGCCTGCGGCAACAGACGGAACAACGGGGTGAGAAACAAAGTCGCCGCGAGAATACCGATTGCCGTAAAGACGCCAGCCAGCGGTGTCTCAGCGCCGGCATCGAAATTAACCACTGAACGGGCGAAGCCCCCGGTGACCGGGAAGCCCCCCGATACCGCGGCAGCGACGTTGGCCGCCCCAAGCGCAAGAAGTTCCTGGTTCGCGTCGATCCGTTGGCGGCGCTTCGCAGCGAGGGTCTGCGCGACCGAGATCGATTCGACGAAACCGACCAAGTTTATAAGTACGGCGGCGGGTAGCAGGTTGAGCCACAGCTTTAGGTCGACTTGGGGCATCGCAAAAGGGGGAAACCCTGCCGGGATATTACCGACTATCTTCACGCCTTTGTCGTGCAGCCCAAGCATAACGACGCCGAGGATTGACAGTGCGATCACCGCCAGCGGGCCGGCCTTGGCGGCGAGATCTGCCGCGGGGGCCGCGAATCCGACCCTGATTAGAAGCGGTTTCAGATTTTTTCGTACCCAGAACAAGAACGCGACCGCCATCACCCCAATCGTCAACGTATAGGGGTTCGTTTCTTCTAGATTGCCCGCCAATCCCAGGACGATCTTCGGCAGCGTGTCTCCGTTAGCTTTAATACCGAGAAGATATTTCAACTGACTCGCTGCGATCAGAATACCGGAGGCTGTAATGAAGCTGGAAATGACAGAGTGGCTAAGGAAGTTCGCCAGGAATCCAAGGCGCAGCGCGGACATGGCCAACGAGATCAGTCCCGAAAGAAAGGCCAGCGTGGCTGCGGCTGAAAGGTACTCGGCGGACCCCTCTGCCGCAACTCGACCGATGGCGGCGGCGGTCATCAGCGATATGACGGCGACTGGACCTACCGCAAGTGTTCGACTGGAACCGAATAGCGCATACGCAACTAGCGGAAGGATAGAAGCATAAAGCCCGATATGCGGTGGCAGACCGGCGAGCATCGCGTAGGCGAGACTCTGAGGCACGAGCATAATCGTCACGATCGCCGCGGCGACCAAATCGTTGACTGCATTGGTCGTGGTGTAAGACGGCAGCCACGCGATAATGGGCAGAATTCTCGCCGCTTTTGTGGCTGTATTATTCATTTGAGAGATTCCGAGTGCGAGTTCGTTCCGCGCGTGGCGAGTTGGCCGATCATTCCTAACTTCGCAATATCGCTTTCCAGTACCTTACATCGTCAATTCCGCGACCTCCAAGGCGGCGCGAAACATTCAAATCAACCGTACTTGGCAAGGATCTTCGCGACGTGTGCGCCGGCAGACTTAGCTGCCGCCAAGTCCGCGGCGCTTTCGATCTCCGCTTCCATGGTACAGGCGACAATCTCGAAGAACGCCCGATCGAGTGCGCGACGCGCGGCCGCGACCTGTTGTGCAATCGCCTCGCAGTCCGCATCCTCTTCGATCATGCCCTGAATTCCCCGCAGTTGGCCCTCTATCCGTCGCAAGCGCGAGACCAGGCTGCGCTTATGGCCATCCCGCACGGCAGGTGCGGCAGGTTTTTTCTCAGAGATGTCGGTTTTCTGATGTTGGACGCGACGGTCATTCATGGGTTTAGCACTTCCTGTTCCATCTGCAGATAAACGTTATAGGCATTGCCACGATTCGCGGCATCAAAGGTAGGCAATGCCGCGAACCGCCGCCAGTCGATTCGCACATAGGCGTCATCGAAGGGTACAAATTCCGCCACTGCGCGCTGCATTTCCACGCGCAGAAACGTCAGATAATCATGCGTGAGCTGGAGATCCTCGCGCGGGTGATAGGACGCCGATCCGTGGCCGGGGACCAACACACGCGCCGGGATCTGCTGCAGGCGTTCGATCGCGCGTAACCAGAGTCCGCTGTCCGCCTCACCGACGAAGGGCACACGTCCCGCATAGACGATATCTCCCGCGAAAAGTACGCCATCCGGTTCCACCCCCATCACGAGATCCTCGGGCGAATGGCCGGGCCCGACATGTCGCAAGCTGAAGCGGATGCCCCCGAAATCGAACGACTCATCTGCAGTGATCCATCGATCGGGGAGCGGCAGTTCGAAGTCCGCCCCCAGCCAGGGCCCGAGACTCGCGCGGCGTTCAGTAAGGCGGCGTTGCGCGGCTTCTGAATGCAGGTATTGACGCGCGTCGGTGTGGGCCCAGATTTCGGCGCCGGCCGCGCGTAGTGCCGGAATTCCGTAGAAGTGGTCCGCATGGTAGTGGCTCACGATCACCCGCCGGACCGGTAGTTTGGTGTGACGCTTAATCTCCGCGAGCAGACGCGCGGCCAGCGCGGGTGAGCCGAGCGTATCGAAGACAATGACTCCGCTTTCTGTGATTACGAAGCCAGCGTTCGACATGAAACCCTGGTTCGCGCGCGAGGCGTCTTCGAGGCGTCCTTCAACAACCCAGCTATGGGGTCCCACCTGGACTACGGGCATCTCAATGGTAGCTGCCTCCCATGGGGGAGCAGCAGAAGCGGCGAACGCAATTAGCAGCAGCCACCCACCGCTCCGGGTGCACGCGATCACACGATCCCCGGATTGCCTTCGACGCCACGTAGAATCGGCAGGTTGAGGGTCGGCGGCGCCAGGGTGCGCTGAGCACGCAAATATTCTGCAACCACCTCCCACACGGGCCGGCCTTCCACGTTCTCGGCGACTGACGCCCAACCGGCAACCTTGTAGGTCTGTGTGGGATCGAGGAGATGGTCACCGAGGCGCAGATCCGAAATGCGCTTACCCATTTCGGCTGCAGGTTCGCAGGTGTAGCTGAGCCCACCCACCCGCACCATGTCGCCACCCTGCTGGTAGTAGGGATCGGGATTGAACAGATTGTCGGCCACGTCTTCGAGGATCGCTTTGATCCGCTCGCCGGTAAATTCGTTGACAGTGACTGCGGGATAGGTGATCGCGGTTTGCTCGAGCAGGCGTTCCATCGTAATGGTCTCGCCGGGCAGCAGACTCGTACCCCAGCGGAAGCCGGGTGAGAACGCGATTTCGGTATCCTGCACGGCCATCAGCGCGTCCAGAATCACTTGATCGAAGCTGCCGTTGAAATTGCCCCGGCGATACAGCAGGCCCTCACTGACTGCGAGCTCCTCGGCGAGTCTCAAAGCGAATGGCGCGCGCTGGGTTTCAATCACCTTCTGCACGACAGGATCCGCCGGCAGCAGGTTCGCGAACACCGGCAACAGACGATAACGCCAGTCCTTGATACGGCCGTCGCGTACCTCGAAATCGAGCACCCCTAAAAACTTGGTATTGCTGCCAGCGTTGGTGACGAGCGTCGTGCCGGCCGCGTTCTTGATGCTAACTGGCCGCGGAATGCCGTCGTGCGTATGCCCGCCCATGATCGCATCGAGTCCGGTCACGCGCGCCGCGAGCTTGAGGTCGACGTCCATACCATTGTGCGAGAGCAATACCACAACCTGCGCGCCCTGCGCGCGCGCGTCATCAATGAGCGTCTGGATATGCTCCTCCTGGATGCCGAAACTCCAATCTGCCACGAGGTGTCGTGGATTGGCGATCGGCGTATAGGGGAAAGCCTGTCCAATGATCGCGACTTTCACGCCATTGACCTCGCGCAGCGCAAATGGCGGGAATACCGGATCGCCGAAATCTGCAGTGGTCACGTTGTGCGCGATAAAATCGATGCGATCTTTCATTGGGCCCGTGATCAATTCCTGCACTCTCGCCATGCCGTAAGTGAATTCCCAGTGGCCGGTCATGACATCGACGCCGAGCGCAAGCTGGGCAGCGACCATATCCGCAGCCTGTGTCCATAGCGCCGTTCCCGAGCCTTGCCACGTATCGCCGCCATCGAGCAGCAGCGCGCCGGGTCGCGACTCGCGCAATTGCTTAACCAGGGTCGCGAGATGGGCAAACCCGCCAACTTTGCCGTAGGTGCGTGCGGCGGCTTCGAAATCGAGACAGGACAGCGCATGAGCCTCGCGCGTCCCGGGCTTGATGTCATAGAAGGCGAGCAATTTGTCACCGGTCAGATGCGGCGGCTTGCCGCGCCACTCACCAAGTCCGAGGTTGAACGAGGGTTCGCGAAACCAGATCGGCAATAGCTGCGCATGCGAATCTGTGTAATGCAGCAAGCTCACGTTGCCGAAGGGCGGCACTGCGTAAAGCTCGCTGCCTTCCCCATCCGCCAGCGCACGCGGCGCACGCAGATTCATACCCGCCGCGCTCGCGAGCGCGAGTAGCTGCACAAACTCCCGCCGCTTCACTGGTTCACCGGCGACGCCGAATCGAACAGGAACGCCATCAGATCTTTTAGCTGTTGCTCGGTCAAAATGCCCCGATGACCGAAGCGCGGCATGTTCGAACACGGCATCTGCGCGTTCGAGTTGTAGAGTTTGCCCCAGGTGTATTCGAGCATCTCCGGAGACTTGCCGCGCAGCTTGCCGTACTGGCGCAAACTGGGACCGATGGTACCGAACGCAAGCTCGCTGCCGGCGAGCTCATGACACGCGTAGCAGTTGCCACCGGCGGGCTTCGCAGGATCGTCGCTCGATTGCAGCCCGGTGCCGGTCTGCGCAATCACGTCGCCATTCTTAAAGTCTCCGAAATAATTGCCATCACCTGGCGACTTGATCGTTGCGCGATTGAGCGCTGCAATCTTTGCTGTCACGTCGGCGGCCAGCGGACCCTGCGCGTGCTGCGTGCACAGGACTTGTGTCTCATCCTGCGTAAGCCGATCCATCGTGGCCTGTTTCTTGGCTTCAAAGGAAGCCTGCATGGCAGCGGCGACCGCGGGCTCGCCAATATTGTCGTCGGCGTGTACCAAGGGTTGCAGCGACAGGGCACAGGCCACTCCCGCGCGAAGAAGTTGTTTGATGTCGAATTTCATAGGGTCGCCCTCTTCAGCGTTTGATGGAGGGTGCAGCCATGGTGCCTCCCTCGGCAGTCTTCGCGAGGTACATCGTTAGGCCGATCGCAACCTCTGAACCAAACTTCAACTGTGGCAGGCGCTGCTGACGAAAGCAGTCCTGCAGCCGCCATTCCATAGTGCGCAGTTCTCCCTGGGAGACACGATAGGCTGGCCAGTGCGTATAGGCATCCTGGGCGCCTGCAGATTCAGCAAGTTTGGGCAGTACCTGCAAGCGGATGCGCTTGCCGGCTTCGCCATGGCAGGTGGCGCAGGCAAAATCATGTGGCCCCGCGCGGTAATAAAACACGCCCCTGCCGAGCGCGTAGGCAGCCTGCTCTGCGGGATGCTGCATAGGCAGCATAATTTTCTGACCTTTGGAAGCAGCGACGACATAAGCTGTGAGGGCCTCAAGCTCGGATTTTTTCGCGCCATCCCCAAACTTCACTTTGAGTACTTCCTCCACGGTGAATCCCTGCAAAGTCGTCATGCAGGTTACGAGGCGGGTTTCGAGATCCTGAACTAGTTGGGTATCCTCAAACCAGCGCGGCAATTGCGCATACGCGCCTTCAATCACGCCCGCGCCGAGTCCGAGATCGCAGCTGCTCAAGTCCACGTTTTTCGGTCCGCGCTTCTGCCGCCACAATTCCTCGCCGCGAATTTGCCAAAGCTCAGCCGGATTCTCATCGCCGAACATCGCGTGATATTCCGCAATCGCGTCTGCGGTCGAGGATTCCGCCTGCACGCTTGAACCACTTACCCAGCAGAGGCCGCCGAGCATCCAGGCCAACGATTGAGATCGAAAAGTCATCATCGGACTCCTAGCTTTCTAAGGCCGTAGATAGGCATAGCCTTCGCGCGCCTGCAAGCGTGCGATTTCCGCCACGCCAGAGGGCACGACCGCGGCTTCTTCGAGCAATTTCTCGCGCGTTATTAAACGACTGTCGAGGGTGTTCTGACACACGCGAAACTCGACACCTTCGGCGGCGAGCGGCTGCACGAGCAGTTCGTAGGGATACTTTCCAGCGTCAACGGCATCTTTGAGCAGGAAGTCGATTCCGTTCGCGTGCGCTACTACCACGATCTTCGCCGTGGGATCGGCCCGCAAATGATTGCGGATCTGCCGTAACGCCCGGCTGGCCTGTGGTAGCCCATCTGCGAGGTGATAGACCACGTGGATTGAATCGGTCACTTCGGCGGAAACCCAACCTGGCGCCGACCAACACATGGGAAGGAGCGCCAAGCTGAGGAATGTACGGCGCTTCACGTGATCGCGACTTCGTCAGTGCGTGTATCGCCAGCCGTGTCGATCCAGGTGATAGTGAGCTTGTCGCCCTTGGTCGCGCCCTTAAATCGAAACGACAGATAAGGATTCTTCGCCACCGAGGGACCCCAGTCGGCAGATAACACTTCGCGGCCTTTACAGGTGGCGGTGACTTTCACGATGTAATGCGCAGGGACGACATTGCCGTCCGCGTCTTTCCGTTGTCCGGTTTCCATGACGTGCGACATCAGGATTTTCACGTCGACCATGTCGCCCATCATGACTGCGCGGACGCGCATCGGATCTGCCATAGCAATTCTCCTGGATAATTCTTTCAGCCGCCGCAGCCGCCCAGCGTGACCTTGACGAGCTTGGTGGTATAGAAGGCGCCGGCGTCGGTTTTGACGACCGCATGAATAAGCGAGCTTTCGGCCACTTTGACCCGCGCTGCGACGAATGGCTCGGTGCCTTCGGGAATCGCGAACGACGCTGACATCACGTGCGGATTCTTCTCGACGAGAATCACGATCGAGCGCGTGTTGGGCAGCTTGCTCTCAATCTCCACCGGCACTACGGCGCCGTTCTCCGCGATGTCCGGTGCCTTGAAGGCAATCTCAGTCGATTCTTTGGGATCGTCGAAGCCGAGCGCCTTGAGTGCCTCCGGGATCGCCGTCGCTTCGAAGACTGGACGAGCGTCGGCGGCGCGCGCGAAGCGCGGCCGGAAGCCGACCACGAAAGCCAGCGCGGAAAGCCCTGCACTGCCGGCGAGGTGTAGAAAAACTCTGCGCGATGGCTGCATAACGGTTAACTCCTATGATTTGGTCTTCAATTCATCACTGCCCTGGTCGACGGCATCCATGTTCGAGTACGCGGAAGGCGCGCGCTAGCCAGACTGCTCCGCCATCAGCTCCTTATGGCCGGTATTTCCGCGCCGCAATTTAGTGTGCACCGTCAAGGATCCAGGCCAGCACGCGGGCCAGATCCGCCTCCGGAATCTGCTTCTGGGGCGGCATCAAAGCGTTGCCCCACACGCCGCCGCCGCCCTGCCTGATCTTCGCAGTCAACGTCTGTGTGGCCGCTGCATCTTGCGCATAGCGCGGCCCGATGTCGACCAGTGCCGGACCGACCCTTGCCTTGGCGACATCATGACAAGCGAGACAACCATGAGATTGCGCAAGTTCCAAACCTGCCGACGGCGCGTTGCGTGGCGCCAGTGCGACCGACTTCTGACCCGCGAACTGCCGGAAGTGCGTACGAATATCGCCATACATTTGTGCTGTGAATTCTGCCGGTAGTTCAGAGATCACTGCGACGCTCGCCGGCGCACAGTCCTTCATGCAGGCGGTATTCTTGACATCCGGTAGGCCGTCTACCGAGGAGAGACCGTGCGCGTTAGTAAAGCCCTCACGGTTCGGCATCTTCACCTGCGGTAGGGATTTCTCATCGAGGACGGCATCCGTCGGTACGATTTCGTTGAGATTCAGCACATAGGCACTGACTGCGTAGACCTCATTCACTGTCAGCGTTTTCGAATTATTGAACGGCATCGCGCGGTTGATGTAATCCCACAACGTCGTCGCATAATCCAGCTTGCTGCCGACCGTGCGTTGCGGTGTACCGCTCGCGAGCGAGCCGATGCCGCCAGTAAGTGCGAGATAATCGGTACTCTCGCCGAAAGTGCCGTGACAACTTGCACACTGGGTGTCGTAGATTACCTGACCGTCGGCGACCGAACCTGAGCCCGCTGGTAATCCGGTCCCGTCCGGCCGCACGTCGATATCCCAGCTCGCGATTTCGTCGGCGGACACGGTGTGACCTAGTGTCTGCCAGGGCGCCGCGGCGGCACCACTCGCATTCGCCAGTAATACCGCGAAGATGGCTGCGCGAATTTTAAACCTGCACATTGCGAACCTCGCCACTCGCGAGTACCTGCCAGGTCTGGATCGCATTGTTATGATAGATCGAGCGCGTGCCGCGCACTTCGCGCAGCTGCTTCATGGCGGGCTGTACATAGCCGGTGTCATCGATGCAGCGGCTCTGCAGCAGCGCAGGCTTACCATCCCACACCCAGTCGGCGCGAAAGCGCGTGAGCGCCTTGGTCACAATCGGTTCCTGCAGGCGCGCGGTCTGCCAATTGCGGCCGCCGTCGGTCGCAATGTCGACGCGCTTGATACGTCCGCGGCCAGACCATGCCAGACCCGTGATTTCGTAGTAGCCACCTTTGTCGAGCAAAGTCATGCCGCCGGATGGTGAAGTGATCACGGACTTCGCTTCCTGGATCCAGGTGAACTGCCGGCTCTTGCCGTCGGGCATCAAATCGCTGTAATGCAGGGTCTCTTCGCGCGTATGCCACGGTTGATCGCCGACTTCGATCCGGCGCAGCCATTTCACGCTCGATACGCCCTGCACACCGGGCACGACCAGGCGTAACGGGTAGCCGTTCTCCGGGCGCAGCATCTCCCCATTCTGACCGTAGACCAGCAGCACATCGTCGAGCGCCATCGCGAGCGGAAGCGTGCGCGTGAGTGCGGCGCCATCAGCGCCTTCCGCGAGCAGATACTTGCCGCGTTTCACATCCACGCCGACATCTTCGAGCAAGGTGGACAGCAGCACGCCGGTATATTCCGCACACGACAACATGCCATGCGTGAACTGCACCGTGGGTACGGCGGCATTGCCCCATTCCATGCCGGTGTTGGCGCCGCATTCCAGAAAATGAATACGCGATACCGAGGGTAGACGCAGCAAATCATCGAGCGTGTAGATCTTTGGTTTGGCGACCAGGCCGTGGATGACCAGCCGATGCTGGAACGGATCGAGGTCGGGCAGACCGGCATGATCGCGCTCGAAGTGCAGGCCATTCGGCGTGATGATGCCGAAGAGGTTCTGCAGCGGCGTGAACGCAATCGAGGATTCATTGGTGCGCGTGAGGCCCGGACTCTGACGCCGAATGATGTTGCCCTCGAAGCGCGAGGGCGTGCCGTACGGGTTGGCGGCGACGGGCTTGCCCAATACGCGCGACCACGCAGGCACCACCAATGACTCCGCCGCCACATGACCTTGCGCGACCACTGCAGTAGCGACGCCGGCAGCACTCCGCAGGAACACCCGGCGCCGCTTTCCGATCTGATCCAAGTGCACATCAGGTGCTTCGATCAGGCGACCTCGAAGAGGCGTTTCATGCTTCATCGCGCAGCTCCAGCTCAGGCGTGAGATCTCACGAGGAGATATCTCATTTATACCCCCACCCGTATTGTGATGTGACTATAGACCGCACCAGGTGCAGCGTCAACATCTCACTGCGCTGTGCATAAGCCGGATTAATTCCTGGTCAACTGAGGCGGTATTCTTCGGTAATGAATCAGGCACGGTTGACGTATCGGTTGGCGAATTAGTTAATGTGAAGTTTCACGGCACGCCTCTGTAATTCTTTTTATCGGCTAGCGAAACGAAGACCTGCTTCAGCAAACGACTTCACGCCGATCTCGCTCGGCGATTTCGCGAAACCCTGCCGACATCAAGGCCTTCTGGTCGTCAGCGGCTGCGCTACAACGCCAGCCTCTGGAGTCGATGCCTAAGGCACAGGGTAGGTGAGCTCGCCTGCGCCGGTGCGCATCACATCATAGCGCCCCAGGCGATCACCTTAAGACAAGCGTCGATCACGACTTGGCGTGCGCGCCATCGTCGCGCTCCGGGGTTCAGGACTTGGTGCCGTGGATGATGCTGTAACCGCCAGCCAGTTCAACGCGTTCGATCTTGGCGAGTCCGGCGGCACTCAGCCATGCGCGGTATTCGCCTTCGGTGTACGCTTGACCATCGTCATAGATGTTTAGAAACATGACGTTGGCCGCCACCGCGTCGAGCGGCGATAGACGCGAGTCGTCGAGCGTACGGCCGATCACATAGAGGCCGCCACCACGCTTCAATGCGGCAGCGCCGTGGCGTACGGTCATGGCTGCGTCGTGGGCGCTCATGACCTGCAGGAGTGCACGCATGATCACGCCATCGTAAACACCGGGCGGTGGCATTGCGACCAGATCACATTCGATGACGTCAATCCGCGGCGCGAGCCCGGCCGCGGCCACACATTCGCGCGTAATAGGCGCGACATTCGCGAGTTCGCCGACTGTCGCTCGCAACTCCGGACCAAGCTCGCACAAGGCGATCGCGAGCCCGCCTGCACCACCGCCAGCGTCCAGCACATGGCCGCCGAGCGCAAGTTTGAACTCCTTGTGCAGACGCCGCGCCGTCGCGGTGGCGCCGGCATCAAGGCCAAGCATGAAGGCCTTGAGCTCAGCATAAGACATGCGGGAGAAGTCGTGGCGCGCCTGTGGCTTGCCGCTCTTGATCGACGCCGCGGTGTGTAAGGTCGCCGACCATAGATCGGCATAAGCTCCGTGAGTACCGCCCAGATAGCGCGGCTTGCCCGCGACCAGGAACTCCCGACTCTCGGCCGTATTAGTAAAAAGCGCGCCTTCGACCGTCACCAGGCCCGCCGCCGCCAGCGCATACAACAACGGTCGCAGCTTCTGCGGTTGCACAGAGAGCCGCGCGGCAAGTTCCTCGACCGTCAGTCGTTGCTCGTCGAGCGACGTGAAAACTTCGAGCTGCATGCCAGCCAGCATTGCGAGGGCGGGGTAGACATTGCTGACGTGACGATTGAAGGTGTCTGGGCGCAGATCCTGCGCGTTGTGCGTCGCCATGCCGTTCCCCCTGTTAAAGTTCACCAAGGATACCAGCCGCACCGGCGATTTGGAGAACCCGATTAGGCGTGTACAGGCGAATAAGTCTCTTGTGCGAATTCTGCCCGATCCCAGCTACGGAGCTGCGAATAGTGGCAGTTGTGTAAGAGTTTGATCACCGCAGTGGCTTGGTCTCCGCAGGCATTAATGTCAGCAAATTGGCAGGCGAAAGATTTAACTCCGAAGGTGCCGCACCTAGCCTAGCGCGCGAAACACGCCGCCTTTTCGGCTCGTCGAGCTCGCACACGGACCGAAATGAGAAAGGACTTGGCCCTTCGGGAATTCTTTTGTAGTGTGCTACTCATGCCGGACTCCCCCGCAAACTCTCCGTTGCCACTTAGCGGCGTCCGTGTCGTTGAATTTTGCCAAGTCGCATCAGGACCCTATTGCGGCATGTTGCTCGCTGATTTCGGTGCTGAAGTCACAAAGGTCGAACCCCCCGAAGGGGATTCACTGCGGCAATGGCCGCCGCTTAGCCAAGGATTCAGCGAAAATTTTGCGAGTATTAATCGCGGCAAACGTTCGGTCTTATTGAACCTAAAGGAACCAGACGATCTGGAAGTAGCGCGTTGCCTCGCACTGCGCGCCGATGTGCTGGTTGAAAACAATCGCCCAGGCGCAATGAGCCGCCTGGGACTGGGGTGGGATTGGTTCGCGCCGCGCAAGCCGTCGCTCGTCTACTGTTCGATCTCGGCCTATGGCCAGGATGGGCCCCGTGGCGATGAAGGCGGATTCGACCTTACCGTGCAAGCCGCGGCTGGTGTCATGAGCGTAACTGGAGAGCCTGGCGGCGAGCCGGTAAAAGCCGGCGTTCCGGTAGCCGATTTTGCTGCCGGTTTATATGCCGCCTACTCGATCGCGGCGCTGCTCAATCGCGTGCGTACTGGTGGCGCCGGTGGCCACATTGATGTGCCGATGTTCGGCGCAACGCTTGGCATCTCAGCCCTGCAGACGAGCGAGTATTTCGGTACGGGTAAAAATCCACAGAAACTTGGCTCGGCGCATCCGCGTAATGCACCGTATCAGGCATTTCGCGCTTCAGACGGATGGTTGGTGATTGCGGCCGGAAATAATAAGTTGTGGCAACAAGTCTGTAACACGATGGCGGTCCCGGAGTTGATAGAAGACGTGCGCTTTGCGTCGCCCACCTTGCGCGCGGCACATCAAATTGAACTAAAAGCGCTACTCGATCCTCACTTTGTGCGCCAAACGCATCGCTACTGGCTATCGGCGTTCGCGGCCGCAGGTGTGCCTTGCGCGCCCATCAATGGTTACGGCGAAGCGTTGTCCGATCCGCAAACTGCGCACCTTGAGTTAGTGCGCGAACAAGTTTTACCTGGCGGACACCTGACGCGGACCGTCGGATGCCCGGTGCGCTTGGACGGACGCGCGCTCGAAGTCAATACAGTCGTCCCCACCCTTGGCGAACACACCGCGGCGACTAAGCGCGCGCTGCGAGTTAATTCGTGACCGACGCGATCGCCACGTTGCGCGAGTTTGTTAGGAGCATCACCGCGCTCGTTAGCGCTTCGGATGACGAACGGTATTTGATAGCCGAAACTCGCCAGCATCTCGTCCGTTTAATCGAACACGATAGCTGGTTGCCGGAGGCATTCGCGGTCCCACATCCGTCTCGCTACATGCAGTACTTGCTCCATTGTGATCCCCAGGAGCGATTTTCAGTCGTAAGTTTTGTTTGGAAGCCGGGGCATTGCACCCCTATCCATAACCACACGGTCTGGGGGGTCATCGGGGTGTTACGCGGCGCTGAACGATGTGACGAGTTTTCTGGAGTAAACGGTTATCCGATCGCAACCGGAACTAGCCACGTGATGCGGCCCGGGGATGTCGATGCCGTGTCTCCCGCGATAGGAGATTGGCACCGTGTGAGTAATGCGCTCGCCGATCGCACCTCGATAAGCATTCACGTCTATGGCGCTAATATCGGCGCGGTGAGCCGTCATCGTCTCGATGACAACGGCGCGATTCAAACCTTCATCTCCGGCTATGACAGCGCAATGCTTCCCAATCTATGGGATCGCTCGACCGCTGTACGTACAACGGGTCATTCAACCTAAAGCCGTTATCCCATCAGCTCCTTGGCTCGACGGGTAACCATCGTGACCATAATCTCCGTACCGATATCCAAGCGTCACTAAAGCCGCCGGTCAGAGCGGGATCAATCACATCGCATCGACCGTGTCCTCAGCTCTACCCGCATCACACCTTCTAGTCTTGCGCCGGCAGGGACTTCACCAAGCCGAACGAGCAGAACACGCAGCAATCTCCTGCCTGGGAGCGAAATAACACCTTGCGGTGCTCGTATTCATAGAAGAACTGTCATGCCCGGTCGGCATAATTCCAGCTTGGACGCTGTGCACTTGGGGCACGTGATGACCGCTTTGAATACGGCTTCAGCCATGGTCACTTTCGCATAGTGAACGGGTCGCCCGCTTCGGTGGTGGCCGTGACGAGCGCTGCTGCGATTGTCGTTTCGGCGTCGAACTTGCCCAAGGCGGGCTTGCGCCACGCCAGGCACCTTCGCCAGTGAATTCTTCACCGTGATCGGACAGAGGTTGCATGTCATGTTCTGTTGGCGATGCCTTCGCTTACGGCGTGGTCGACGCATAGTTCTTTACTCACGACAGACGTTCTCCCCTGTGGTTTCTGACCGGTTCCAACCGCACGCGCCGTATCACGGCGCTGCGCCGAGCTTGAGCGGAAGCTTCGGGTCGCGCACCCACTCGGACATCGAGCCGTCGTAAATCGCGACTTTGTCCTGGCCGCAGAGCAGCAGCGCGAGCGCGTCCATGGTCGCCGAGATACCACCGCCGCAGTACGCAATCACACGTTCGGTGGCCAGCGCGCCGCTCTGCGCAAATAAGGGCCGCAATTTGTCCGGCGGCAGGAATTCACCGGTGCCGGGATCGATTAGATCTCCATAGTAGACATTGAAGGTGCCAGGCAGATGACCAGGTCGGCCATATTGATTCTTCTCGCCGCTGTAGACCGCCGGTGCGAGCGCATTGAGCGCCACGGGGCCCGCGCCCGCCACCACCTGCAACATGGCGTCCTTGTCGGCCCACATTTCGGGTCGCGGCCGCGCGGTGAGTTTGCCTGCTGGGTGATGCCCAGTGTCGGCGCTGGTCGGGCGCCCTTCCTTCAGCCATTTCTCGTAGCCGCCGTTCAACACCGCGACATTGTCGAAGCCTATCGCGCGCAACATCCACCATACCCGCGTTGACCACATCGGGAAGCCCTTGTTGTAGAGCACCACCGCGCTGTCATCTGCAACGCCATGACTGGCCATGATGGCCGCGAACTGTGCAGCAGGCGGCATCATGAAGGCTATCTCGCTGGAACTATCGGACAACTCGCCATACACATCGAGGAAGCCCGCGCCGGGAATATGCTCGGCCTGCCATTCGGCACGACCACTCTCTGGCAGATAACCAAACCCCTCAAGTTTAGGTTTGAGATAAAGGGTGGTGTCGAAAATTCGCAAACTCGGATCGGTTAGATGAGTTGCAAGCCAATCGGTGCTGACCAGTGGTGCGTTAAGTTTCATGGTATTTACCCTCCCCGGGCGTTCGGTTCAAAAGTGATTCGAAGATTGCGCTGGCCTTGACCGTTCAGCCCTGGACCGCGCGCCTGAATTCAGCGAGTTCCGTGTCAAGAAAGATATCCATCCGGTGGGGAGAAATCGAGCGTCGCGGGTGTTGAGTTGGACCTAGAAACGGCAGTTGACCGCAGAACTTCGCGAGGAAGCGCATGAGCGACTTGAAATTCGTGAGATAGGTAATTAGTTCGCCAACCTCACGGACGGCGAACCGACTCATGCTCGGCCCGACGAACTGCGGCCAGCGGAAGCAAAATGTGCAGTACGCGTGACAGGTTTGACCTTGACTGGGAAAGAACAACACCGTCTCGCGGTATTTGTGCTGCATGCCTTGGACCGGCTCGCCGTCGAGATCGGGAATATTGAATTTCAACTGGCCGGCAGGATGTGGATTCAAGGTGCTGCGGATTTTTTCGATCTTCTGTCTGAGCACACTCGGGTGATCTTGCGCGCGGAGTGCGTGCGCAACAGTCGTGTAATCCACTTCTGAGAGCATTTCCCGCCGCGGGAACGCTAAGGGCCCGTGACAAAACAAATCGATCAGATCCAGCGTGCGTCATA
>CAMATU010000084.1 GCA_945861225.1 Klebsiella pneumoniae | reverse complement strand
AGCGCACCCGACCGGCGCACCAGCGCATCGGCGCGATACAGCGGCACCTGGGTAATTCGTTCAAGGCCCGGCACGGTGCCAAGCTCGCTCGCAGCTGAGCTTGACCCGCTCGCGACTGACGGATAAACAGGACTGGTAAGCGCGAGTGGGCCGCAAAGTTCCTGCAGTTCGCGCGTCACGTCGCGGCAGGTCACCGCCTCGAAGCCCGCCAACCCGCACTGCGCTCCCACTGCGCGCAAAATCTTCCACGCCGCGCGCGCGCTGCCCGGCGGCTTGACCGCCGCGGTAAATTCCTGCCACTGACCTGGCGCGTTCACAAAGCTGCCTTCGTTCTCGGCGAAGCTCGCAATCGGCAATAACAAAGTGGACACAGCTTCGAGATCGGGGGAGGCGAAAGGCGTGAGGGCGGCCACCATCTTCGCCGCCTGCAAGGTCGCGCGAGCCGCGACTGGATCTGCGCAATCTGCGCTGGGTTCAAAACCCAGCAGCAGATAAGCGGCTTGGGGTGTACTCAGCAAATTTGTTGCCGTAAGTCCTGGCGTGGGCTGCGCAAGTCCGGCCGGCCCGCGATGCGGCACCGCGCCGGCCAGCCAGGCGCCCGCGGCGTTTGCGCCATCAGTTAGCACCCCGAGGCGCGCATGGCAGCTATTAGCCATTGCTGAGAGTAAGCCGAGCAAGACGGCACGCTGGGGGTGACTCTGCAAGCGAGTGCCCGCGATAACGTGCACGCGCTGACGCCCCATTAACAGCTGCGCGATTTCACCGGCCACTGGTGCTGCAGAATATTGGCCAAGCGAATTGGCATCGCCGGTAAGTTCAGCGCACGCCCGTGCCAGCCCACCGAGGGCGGCCACCCACTGACTCGGCGCGACAGTCAGGCGCACCGCGAGATCGAAGTTGTATTCCTGCGCAAGCGAATCCACCACCACTACTGGTGCGCCCCGCAGCGCGGCTTTACGAATTCGGTGATTGAGCAGCGGCTGATCGTGACGCGGATAACCGCCGACGATGAGCACCGCATCCGCCTGTTCGAGTTCAGAATTTGACGCGCCCAGGCTTGGGAATAACGGATCATGCGCATCGGCCGCAAAATCCTGCTGGCGCAGACGATGATCGATGTGCTGACTGCCAAAGCCGCGCACCAGCCGCTGCAGCAGGAAAAATTCTTCGCAGGTAGAAGACGGCGAAGCCAACGCACCAATTGAGCCTTGGGCATCAGTCAGGGCGGTCGCCAACGCGCCGAACGCAGTTTCCCAATCACACTCACGCCACTGGCCTTGTTCCTTGATACGCGGCGTGAGCAGGCGATCCGGACTCGCCAATCCCTGGTAACTGTAGCGATCCCGATCCGAGATCCAGGTCTCGTTGGTGGCTTCGTTTTCTTTCGGCACGACTCGCTTAACGACCTGGCCTTTGACATGCACATGCACATTCGAGCCCACACAATCATGCGGCGCAATGGCATCGAACTGGCGGAGCTCCCAGGCCCGTGCGGAATAGCGATAAGGCTTGGAAGTCAGCGCGCCAACCGGACACAGATCAATCACATTGCCGGACAATTCGGAGGTCATCGCCTGCGCGACATAAGTGCCGATCTCCATATGCTCGCCGCGCCCGGTCGCACCGAGTTCGCGCAACCCCGCCACTTCTTCGCCGAACCGCACACAGCGCGTGCAGTGAATACAACGCGTCATGTCGGTTTGCACCAACGGGCCAATGTTCTTGTCGCGCACGACCCGTTTGCGCTCTGTGAACTGTGACACCGCGCTGCCATAACCCAGCGCTAAATCCTGCAGCTCACACTCGCCACCCTGATCACAGATTGGGCAGTCGAGCGGATGATTGATCAACAGGAATTCCATGGTCGCCTGCTGCCCGGACACCGCCTTCACCGATTTGGTAAAGACCTTCATGCCCTCCATGACCGGCGTGGCACAGGCCGGTTGTGGTTTTGGCGCGCGCTCAACCTCGACCAGACACATGCGGCAATTGGCGGCCACGCTGAGCTTCTTGTGATAACAGAAACGCGGGATATAGATCCCGGCTGCATCCGTCACATCCATCAGCATCGCGCCCTTACGGGCTTGCAGCGCTTGGCCATCGACCTCGATGGACACCAGGTCCTCCACTTTCGGGGTCTCGATAAGCGTCGCGCTCATGGCTTTAAGGTCGCCTTATAGTCAATTAAAAAAGTGGCGAAGGGCTACGCAGCGGTAGCCTGCACTGGCGCGAAGCGGCTACGGCCATGCTGGATGTAGTGCTCGAACTCCGGGCGAAACTGCTTCACAAAGCTGCGCACTGGCATCGCCGCCGCATCGCCTAACGCGCAAATGGTGCGGCCTTCAATTTTGGAGGCGACATTATCAAGCCGGTCGAGATCGGCCATTTGGCCTTCGCCATCGATGATCCGGCAAAGCATGCGGTAAAGCCAACCCGTGCCCTCGCGACACGGCGTGCACTGGCCACAGGATTCGGCATAGTAGAAGCGCGAAATTCGACGTAGCACCTGGACCATGTCGGTGGTGTCATCCATCACGACCACGGCCCCCGAACCCAACATCGAACCGGCTTTTGAAATCGAGTCGTAATCCATATCCAGTTCCAGCATTACATGCCCGGGTAACACCGGGACAGATGAGCCGCCGGGAATGACCGCCTTCAGGGGGCGTCCATCGCGCATGCCACCCGCCAACGCCAACAAGGTCTTGAACGGCGTGCCGAGCGGGATCTCGAAATTACCGGGCCGCGCGACGTGGCCGCTGACTGAGAAAATCTTGGTGCCGAGATTATTGGGTTTGCCGTAGCTCGCGAACCATTCCGCGCCATTGCGCAGAATTGAAGGGACCGAGGCAAACGACTCGGTATTGTTGATGGTGGTCGGCTTGCCGTATAACCCGAACGTTGCAGGGAACGGCGGCTTGAAGCGCGGCAGACCCTTCTTCCCTTCGAGCGACTCAAGCAGTGCGGTTTCCTCACCGCAGATATACGCTCCCGCCCCGAGGTGATCGTATAAGTCGAAATCCACGCCTGATCCCAGGATGTTCTTACCCAGATAGCCTGCGGCGTAAGCATCCTTGAGTGCCGCCATAAAGCGTTGGTACGGTTCGTCCATGAATTCACCGCGCAGATAGTTGTAACCCACCGTGGCGCCGATTGCGTAGCCCGCAATCGCCATGCCTTCGACCAAGGCGTGGGGATTGAAGCGCAGGATATCGCGGTCTTTGCAGGTGCCGGGCTCGCTCTCGTCCGAATTGCACACCACGTACTTCTGAATCCCCGGCGTCTTCGGCATGAAGCTCCATTTCACGCCGGTCGGGAAGCCTGCGCCGCCGCGTCCGCGCAGACCGGCCGCTTTGACAATTTCGATCACGTCGTTCTGCGGTGTCTTCTCGCGCAAAATCTTTTCCCACGCCGTATAGCCACCGAGCTTGCGATAGGTCGCCAGCGACGCGGGTTCGGGCTGGCCAAGTGTCGCAAAGCACGTGAGATTGAGTGGGATGCTGTGGGGGTCGATAGTCATGACAGTCGCGCCAAAATTTCATCCACCTTATCTGGGGTCAGATTCTCGTAATAGACGTGATCGACCATCAGCATCGGCGCGCCACAGCAGGCGGCCAGACACTCCTCTTCCGGCTTCAAGTAGAATTTTCCGTCGGCGGTCGATTCGCCCACTTTGATATTCAGCTTTTTCTCGACATGCGCCAGCAGTGCTTCACCGCCGCGCAGCATGCACGAGATATTGGTGCACACCGAAATACTGTGGTGGCCCACTTTCTTCGTCTCAAACATGGAATAGAAGCTGGCCACTTCATACACCGCTATACGTGGCAAGTTCAGGTAACTCGCCACGGCGTCCATCAGCTCGGTGGTGAGATAGCCGTGATTCTCGTGCTGGACTTCGCGGAGTGCTGCCAGCAGCGCCGATTGCTTCTGCTCTGGCGGGTACTTCGCCAGCCATTCATCGATCACTGCGCGGGCGTGAGCCGACAGCAGGTTGGTTTCTGAGGTCTGCATGCGCATGCGTTCTCGCTATCGATCGATCTCGCCGAACACGACGTCCATAGTGCCGATGATCGCCACTACGTCTGCCAGCATATGGCCCTGCACCATCTCATTCATGGCTGAAAGATGCGCAAAGCCGGGCGCGCGGGCTTTTAAGCGATAGGGCTTATTGGCGCCGTCTGAGATGAGATAAATCCCAAACTCGCCCTTGGGATGTTCCACCGCCGCATAGACTTCGCCGACCGGCACACAGTAACCCTCGGTAAAGAGCTTGAAGTGATGAATCAGGGACTCCATGTCGCCCTTCATCTCGCCACGTGAGGGCGGCGTGAGCTTGTGATCATCCACAATCACGGGACCGGGATGCTGGCGCAGCCAGTGCACACATTGCTTAAGCAGCCGGGCGGACTGGCGCATTTCTTCTATCCGCACCAGGTAACGGTCGTAGCAATCCCCGTTGACCCCGACTGGAATATCGAAATCCAGCTCGGCATACGTCTCATACGGCTGCTTCTTGCGCAAATCCCACGCCACGCCGGAGCCCCGTAGCATAGGCCCGGTGAAGCCGAGCGCCAACGCGCGCTCGGGGGTGACAATGCCGATATCAACCGTGCGTTGTTTCCAAATTCGGTTGTCGGTCAGCAAGGTCTCATATTCATCCACACAGGCCGGGAAGCGATCCGCGAAATCATCGACGAAATCGAGCAGCGAGCCCTGACGGCCGCTATTCAATGACTGCGCTTCCTTTGCGCTGCGCCACTTCGAAGCCAGATATTGCGGCATGCGATCCGGCAGGTCGCGATATACCCCGCCCGGTCGATAGTAAGTGGCATGCATGCGCGTCCCGGAGACTGCCTCGTAACAGTCCATCAGGTCTTCGCGTTCGCGAAAGCAGTACAGGAATACCGTCATCGCGCCAATGTCGAGACCGTGCGCACCCAACCACATGAGGTGGTTAAGAATGCGCGTCATCTCATCGAACATCACCCGAATATACTGCGCGCGAATGGGCGGCGTGATAGCGAGCAGGCGTTCGATCGCCATCACATAGGCGTGCTCGTTGCACATCATGGAGACGTAATCCAGACGGTCCATGTAGCCGATGCTCTGGTTGAACGGCTTGCTCTCGGCAAGCTTCTCGGTGCCTCGATGTAATAAGCCGATATGCGGATCGGCGCGTTCGATCACCTCGCCATCCATTTCGAGCACTAGGCGCAGCACCCCATGGGCCGCCGGATGCTGCGGACCGAAATTCAAAGTCATATTGCGGATTTCAGGCACGGGTTTCGCTTTTTGCTTAGTCGCTTAGTGCGACAACCCCGGGGCACGACCGTCGTCGCGGATCACCCGTGGGACAAGCACGCGTGGTTCGATCGATACCGGTTGGTAGACCACGCGCTTTTTAGCGGGGTCGTAACGCACTTCCACATAGCCTTCGAGCGGAAAATCCTTGCGGAAAGGATGGCCGATAAAGCCGTAGTCGGTCAGGATGCGCCGCAGATCGGGGTGTCCCTCAAAGAGAATGCCGAAGAGATCAAATGCTTCACGTTCAAACCAATCCGCCACCGGCCATATTTCCACCACCGAGCCTAATTTCGGCGAGCTTTCACTGAGCAACGCTTTCACTCTTACGCGCTGATTCAGGCTGACGGAAAGCAATTGATAGACGACGCCGAAGCGGCTGGTTGCGGCCCGCTCCAGGGTGGAATCTGGAGCGGTTTCCTGGCCGCCGCTCACCGCGCGGCTGAACCCCGAGGAAGTCGCACGCTGCGTCACCCAGTCCGCCTGACCGTAGGTGCTGTAATCCACGCCACAAAGATCGCTGAGCTGCTCGAATTGCAGGCCTGGGGTATCGCGCAGCAAGGTCGCGACGCGCTGAATCTCACTCGCCTCGACCGTTAGGGTGAGTTCGCCGAACGCTTCTACCGAGGAGAGCAGCGCACGACCGAGTGCGGCAGTGAGCAGCGCATTCAGTGCCTCAGCTTTTCGGTGATTCATCCTGGGACAATCTCAGCGGCTGATCGTGTTTGTGCGTTTGATTTTTTCCTGTAACTGAATCACTCCGAACAGCAGCGCTTCCGCTGTTGGTGGGCAGCCAGGTACGTACACATCAACCGGCACAATGCGGTCGCAGCCCCGTGTTACAGAATATGAATAGTGATAGTAACCACCGCCATTGGCGCACGAGCCCATGGAAATCACCCACTTCGGCTCGGTCATTTGGTCGTACACCTTGCGCAGTGCAGGCGCCATCTTATTGACCAGAGTACCCGCCACAATCATCACATCCGATTGGCGCGGACTGGGTCGGAAAATTATGCCAAAGCGATCCAAATCATAGCGTGAGGCGCCGGCGTGCATCATTTCCACCGCGCAACAGGCGAGGCCGAAAGTCATGGGCCACAGCGAACCCGTGCGCGCCCAATTCACCACATTATCGATGCTGGTGGTGACGAAGCCGCGCTCCGCCATCTCGTTCATTCCCATTCGAGCGCGCCCTTTCGCCATTCGTAAATGAAGCCCACCACCAGCACGGCGAGAAAAATCATCATGGCAAAGAAGCCGTAGAGCCCAATTTCGTCAAGCACGACGGCCCAGGGGAAAAAGAACGCAATTTCGAGATCGAACAGAATGAACAGGATTGCTACTAAGTAGTAGCGCACATCGAACTTCATGCGGGCATCTTCGAAGGCGTCGAACCCGCATTCATAAGGGGCGGACTTCTCTGCATCGGGCTTATAGACGCGCAGCAAGTGGCCGAGACCAAAACTTGCCCCCAGGGAGACCACGCCAACGGCCGCGCCAACGCCTAGGAACATCAGAATCGGCAGATAAAGCTCTAGCAAGATTTCGTCCTGTTGCGCTGTATGCGTTTTAAAAGCGTCGCGATTCTAACCCAACAAAGATTCAAATGGTGCCGACGGTGAGACTCGAACTCACACGGGTTTCCCCACCACCCCCTCAAGATGGCGTGTCTACCAATTCCACCACGTCGGCTTTGAATTTATTAGTTTGTCCCGCGCGCCTGCAGTTCGCCGCGAATGATACGCGAGCTCACCTTAAAAATCGCCGTGTCGACGGCGCTTTTTTTTCGGTGCGCTAATCGCGTGAGGCTTGCTTATGCACGCACATGAACGCTCAAGGTTTAGTTGCCGGAATTTGTGGAAGATCAGTCGCGACATTCGCTGGCGGCGTGGCCGGTGTGGTCGCTGGCGTGGGCGCAGGCGCGCCGGCAGGTTGCACGGCTGCCGGCTTATTCACATGCTCTTCCAACTGCTGACCAATACTGACCGGCGTCGCTTGTTGGGTCGCGAGATAGGCCAACAACAAACAGTTGCTAAAAAAGACCAGCGCTAGAATCGAAGTAGTCCGCGATAAGAACGAGGCCGAACCTTGTGCACCGAACACAGTGCCCGAGGCCCCACCACCGAACGCCGCGCCAGCGGTCGCGCCGCGTCCTTGTTGCAGCAGAATGATCGCAATCAGCGAAATCGCAACCAGAATATGGACCACCAAAAGGATGGTTTGCAGCATGAGAGTCTCTCCAAAAATGACTAAGTCACCGGGCAGTCAGTGCTGCCCGGCGGTTCGATCTGCGTTAACGCCTTGCCCTATTTCCACCGCGCGCAGCGGCCGCCGCGAGGATGGCGCAAAAATCCTCGGCGTTCAGCGCGGCGCCGCCGATCAGCCCGCCATCAATATCCGGCATGGCGAATAACTCTGCCGCGTTGCCCGGCTTCACACTCCCGCCATACAGCACGCGCACCTGGCTCGCCAAGTTTGGCTGAATGCCGCTAAGAATCTCGCGAATCTGCACATGCACGGCCTGCGCCTCTGCGGGCGATGCAGTTTCGCCAGTGCCAATTGCCCATACCGGTTCGTAGGCGAGCACGCTGCCGGCGAGCAACTCGGCCGCGTCGGCGCGCGCGCAGAGCGGGGCCAATTGAGCCGCGATTACCTCAGTGGTGGCGCCGGACTGACGCTCAGCCAAAGTCTCCCCTACACACAACACCGGCCAGAGGCCGGCCGCCCGTGCCTGCGCAAGTTTCGCGGTGATCTGGTGCGGTGATTCAGCAAACCACTGCCGACGCTCGGAATGTCCCACCAGCACATAGCGACAACCCAGTTCGACCAACATGGCGGCTGAGATCTCGCCGGTATAGGCCCCTTCCGGATACTCGCTCACCGTCTGTGCGCCATAGCCAACAGAACTCTCCGCGAGCACTGTCGCCACTGCGGGCAACATCACAAAGGGCGGGCAGACCCCAATCTCAACGCCGGGAAACTCACCGGCGCGCGCCGCGATCACCGCGGCCAACGTACGCGCAGTGGCCTGACTGCCATGCATCTTCCAATTTCCGATCACGAGAGGCGTGCGCATGGGAAGTATTGTAAATACCGTCGAAATCAGGGGCGGGCAAGCTTAGCGGTCCCCTCCCCCCAGATCAATCAACGCTGGCAAGCCGATGCCGCGGGGTATGTCTTCAGCGACGACGCGCGTGCCGTGGCGCGGGCGCCGGGCGCAGTGGCGGTTTAGGCGAGGTCCGTGGCGATTTCGTCGCTGGTCTCTCTGCGCTGCTGTTTACGGGGGGTGCGGCGAGGCCGACAGACTGATAAAGCGCATGGAGATCAGCGCCCTCGACCGGCGCAAAGCGCCCGGCCGGCAAGCGTCGCGGGAGCTCGAGATTGCCGAAGCGCACGCGGATCAGCCGGCTAACGGTTAATCCCTGTGATTCCCACAGCCGGCGAACTTCCCGATTACGGCCGGTTTTGAGACGGCAAATGAACCATTCGTTGAGACCCGTCGAGGGTTGACGATCAATCTCATCGAAGGCCAGACGTTCACCATCGATCTCGAGGCCTGTATGCAGGCGGGACAGCGTTTCATCGTCGGCCTTACCAAATATTCGCACAGCGTATTCGCGCGTGATTTGGTGGCTGGGGTGCATCAGCCGATGTGCGAGCTCGCCATCGGTCGTGAACAACAAGAGACCGGCGGTATTGAAATCCAAGCGCCCGACGGCAATGAGTTGGCGTGCAAGCGCGCGCGGCAGGAGTTCGAACACTGTCGGGCGTTGTTCTGGGTCGCGCCGGGTACACACCGTGCCCGCCGGTTTATGCAGCAACAAGACCTGCGCGGTGACAACCCTGGTTTCGGTATGCAGGGATTTCCCGTCCAGGGCCACCGCCTGCGCCGGCCGAATACGCTGACCTAGCACCGCGACCTTACCATCGACCGTCAGGCGACCGGCGCTGATCCATTCTTCGATCGCACGCCGCGAACCAAGCCCCATTCGCGCCAATGTTTTTTGAATTCGCTCGGCCGGCGCCACAGGCCCTGGCGCGACCGCGGGCTTGCCGGGTGGCGGCCTACGGCGCTGAGTGGTCATCGGCGTCTGGCCCGGGATTAATTGCAGCGATCGCAGACACCACGAATTCTTCTTGCTCACCGTCCGCGCGCACCAAGTCGGCTTCAAGTTCCGCCAGCGCCTCTTCTGAAGGGGTCTCGCCCTCGGCCGCCGGATCACGCTCAAATTGGACGCCGGTTTCGGCGAACAAATCGGCGTTCACGTCATCGAAATCGCGCAGCTCCGCGAGCGTGGGGAGCGCGTCGAGTCCAGACAAATTGAAGTATTCCAGAAACTGGCGAGTGGTCGCATAAATCGCGGGCCGTCCCGGCACATCGCGATGCCCGACAATCTTGATCCATTCGCGATCATGCAAGGTTTTGATAATCCCGGTGCTCACGGCGACCCCGCGAATATCCTCGATCTCGCCACGCGTAATCGGCTGGCGATACGCCATGATGGCCAAAGTTTCGAGTAACGCACGCGAGTAACGCGGTTTGCGTTCCTCCCACAGGCGATTCACCCATTCGGCGAACTGGGCGCAGGTCTGGTAGCGATAGCCGCCCGCAACTTCGACCAACTCCACCCCGTGGCCGGCAAAGTCCTGCCGTAGCTCGCCGAGTGCTGACTCCACCTCGGCGCGCGTTGGGGCTGTTTCTTCGAGCACCGCAAAAATTGCGACCAGCCGCTCCAACGGCACTGGCGCTTCCGCCGCCATGATGACGGCTTCAAGAATCGGCTTTAAGGCAATCGCTTGCATGAAAATCCTGCGCCTCAGGAGGCCCGTTTGATGTAAATGGGGGCGGTTTCATCGTTCTGCACAAGTTCAATAAGACGTTGTCGCAACAGTTCAAGAATGGCCAATAAGGTCACCACCACCCCGGCCTTGCCTTCCTCTGCGGTGAAAAATTCGATAAAGGCCGTGAACCGGTCGAGCGCTGCGCGCTCGAGCACCAGCGACATGCGTTCGCGCACCGACAAGGGTTCGCGTTGAATCGAATGTTCGGAAAACAGCGCCGCACGGCGCAGCACGTCCCGAAACGAGGCGAGCATGGCGTCCAGGCTCACCATCGGCGCGGCAGCGCGGACTTGGCGCTGCTCGAAAGCGACCACCACGCGATGCAACTCGCGTTCGAGTCGCGGCAGCGCATCGATATCTTCTGCCGCACGCTTGTAGCGCTCATACTCCTGCAAGCGCCGCACGAGCTCCGCCCGCGGATCCTCTTCGTCCTGGCTTAAGGTCGGCGGCCGCGGCAGCAGCATGCGCGATTTGATCTCAGCCAGCATCGCCGCCATCAACAGATATTCAGCCGCCAGTTCGAGCTTCATGCCCTGCATCATTTCGATGTAGTCCATGTACTGCTCGGTGATACGCGCGATAGGGATGTCGAGGATGTCGAGATTCTGGCGCTTGATCAGATACAGCAGCAAATCGAGCGGTCCCTCGAAGGCCTCCAGAAAAACTTCCAGAGCATCCGGCGGAATATAAAGATCTTTCGGCGGCCCAGTCATCCGCGTACCCATCACGAGCGCGAAGGGCATTTCTTCCTGCATTGGGACCAGCGCGGGTTCGAGGTTCATCGCTTAGCGATAAATAAGGTTCATGGCTTGGCGAACTTCGTCCAAGGTTTCGCGCGCCACGCTGCGTGCCGCCTCGCAGCCTTCATCGATAATTGCGCGCACGGTATCGGGATCGTTGACGAACTCCTCGCTGCGCTCGCGGAACGGCGCCTGCTCCTTAAGCACCGCATCGATGATCGGCTGCTTGCAATCAAGGCAACCGATTGCGGCGCTCCGGCATCCCTCCTGCGCCCATTGCTTCACTTCCTCAGTCGAGTAGATTTCGTGAAATTTCCAGACTGGGCACCGCGCGGGATCGCCCGGATCAGTGCGGCGCACGCGCGCCGGATCAGTCGGCATGGTCCGCAACTTGGTACGTACCGAATCTGGCGACTCGCGCAGGCCAATGGTGTTGTGATAGGACTTCGACATTTTCTCGCCGTCGAGACCCGGCATTTTTGATTCCGGCGTCAGCAGCGCCTGCGGTTCCGGGAGGATCACTTTGCCGCCACCCTCAAGATAACCCAGCAACCGTTCGAGATCGCCCAGCGCAATATTCTGTTGTGCTTCGAGAAAGGCGCGCGCGCGATCGAGCGCTTCGAAATCTCCGCCTTCCTGATAGCGCTTGCGCAGATCGTGGTAGAGCTTGGCGTTACGCTTGCCTAGCTTGGCAACTGCTGCCTCGGCCTTGATTTCAAAACCTGGCTCCCGCCCGTAAAGATAATTGAAGCGCCGCGCCACTTCCCGCGCGAGTTCGATATGCGCCACTTGATCCTCACCCACTGGTACATTGCCGGCGCGATAAATCAGGATATCCGCCGCTTGAAGCAAGGGATAGCCGAGGAAACCGTAGGTGGAAAGATCGCGTTCCTTGAGCTTTTCCTGCTGGTCCTTGTAAGTCGGTACGCGCTCCAGCCAGCTGATAGGAGTAATCATGGAGAGCAATAAATGCAGCTCTGCATGCTCCGGGACCCGCGATTGGATAAAAAGCGTGGCCTCGCCTGGATTAATCCCCACCGATAACCAGTCGACGACCAGTGAGTAGACCGTATCGCTGATTACACTGGTTTCTTCGTAGGTGGTCGTCAGCGCATGCCAATCCGCGACAAAGAAAAAGCACTCAAACTCGTGCTGGAGCTCGACCCAGTTCTTGAGCACGCCATGGTAGTGCCCAAGGTGTAGTTGCCCGGTGGGCCGCATGCCTGACAGGACGCGCTTGTTGGCGCCTAAACTCATGTGCTCTCTCGCGATGTTGGAACGATTAATCAATCTCTAAATAAGTCCATACCACGACCTATAAAGAGGGCGACACCGGGCGGGGGTCGGCAGCTCACCGCAGCATTGTGGTAACCACGTGCTCGATGCCGATTAGACCAGGCCGCAGGATCGCGCCAACCACGCCAGTCGCCATCAGGACTACCAGGATCACCAGCCCGAATCTTTCGAGCTGGTTGTAGCGCACCGCCGTTCTCGCGGGCAGCAGCGAGGTCACGATCCGGCTGCCGTCGAGTGGCGGGATGGGTAGCAGGTTGAGCAGCATAATTGTTGCATTGAAGCCGATCCCCGTCCAACTCATCAGCGCTAACAGTCGATTCTCGCCAAAGCCCACGAGGACCATCATCCAGCCCAAAATCATCAGCAGGTTGGCAAACGGACCAGCCGCTGCGACCAACGCCACATCACGACGAAGATGGCGCAGATTGCGCCAATTGACCGGGACAGGCTTGGCCCAACCGAAGAAAAACCCGCTCGAGAGATACACCAGCGCAGGCACGAGCACAGTGCCCACCGGATCGACGTGCCGCAGGGGGTTAAGCGACAAGCGGCCAAGCTGCGCGGCGGTCGAGTCCCCTAATTTATTGGCGACCCAGCCATGCGCCACCTCGTGCACAGTCACGGCGAGCACGGCCGGGATCCCGAAGACGATCAACTTGAGTAAAAAGCTCACGGTTAAGAATCCCCGAAAATGCGGGTAATGTCGCCGCGTCCCTGACGCACCAGACGCGGCGTGTCTTCGCTCAGGTCCACTAAGGTGGTGGGTTCGATGCCACAACTGCCGGCTTCGACGAAGACATCAACGAATGCGCCATAACGTTCGTAGAGCGCATCTGGATCGGCGTCGACCTCGTGCGTATCCGCATTGACCAAGGTTGCGCTTAACATCGGTTGCTGCAGTTCCGCCAACAGGCCTTGGAGCACGGGGTGATGGGGGATACGCAAACCGATGGTTTTGCGTTTGGGATCGAGGATGCGCTTCGGCAGTTCCCGCGAGGCCTGCAGGATGAACGTGTAGGGTCCGGGCGTCAACGCACGCAGCAGGCGGTACGCCTGATTCCCGACCCGCGCATAGGTTGCGAGTTCAGACAGATCGCGACACAGCAGCGTGAGATAGTGCGACTGGGTATCGCCGCGAATATGATGGATGCGCTGTTGCGTACCGCGCGCGTCGAGCGCACAACCCAGCGCGTAAGTTGAATCGGTGGGGTAAATTGCGACCCCATCCTGGCGCAGAAATTCCGCAGCCTGCTGTAGGAGTCGCCCTTGCGGGTGCGTGGGATGCACCATGAGTCGTCTGGTCATGGCAACAAGTAGGGTGCGATACTGCGCCCCGCCTCTTGGGGCGTCATCACGGACACGGCTTATGAAACTCCTCGGCGATCTGCTGCCGATTATTGCATTTTTCATTGTCTTCAAGACGGTCGGTGGCACCGCGGGCATTTATGCCGCGACCGCGAGTGCGATTGCGATTGCGACTTTGGCGGTTGCGTATGCGTGGTGGCGGCATCGGCATGTGGAACGTCAACAACTCATCATGCTGGCGATCCTGGTCGTGCTCGGCGGCATGACCTTGGCGCTGCACGATGAGCGCTACATCAAGTGGAAACCGACGATCGTGAGCTGGGTGATGGCCGCGGCGTTCTTGCTCTCGCAATGGTTCGGTAAAAAGACCCTGGTCGAACGCATGTTTGGCGGTAACATTCAGGCGCCGGGCGCTGTGTGGTCACGGCTTAATCTAGGCTGGGTCGCTTTCTTCGTGAGCCTGGGGGCGCTGAATCTGCACTTCGCGTTTCATTGGAGCACGGAGGCCTGGGTGAATTTCAAAGTCTTTGGCACCTTCGGGCTATCCATGCTATTTGCCGTTATTCAGGCGCTATACCTCATGCGTTACGATGCCAGCACCCCGGCCCAGAGTGGCGAATAGGTAATCCAATGCCAAGCGAGCGCGAAGCGCGAATCACCCAAGCCCTTAGCGCAGCGCTGCAACCCACCCACTGTACCTTGGAGAACGAAAGCCATTTGCATCGCGGGCACGTCGGTGCGACCACCGGCAAGGGACATTTCCGCTTGCACATCGTCGCTGCGGCATTCGCGGGGAAGACGGCCATCGCCCGCCATCGGATGGTTTACAGCGCGTTGGCGTCCCTGCTTGAAACAGATATTCACGCGCTGAGCATTGAGGCCCTATCCCCAGATGAATTTACGCGCTGAAGTAGAACCACTTCCCGCGCCGGTATGGCAGGCGGCCGACGGCAGCACCTCCTTATTTTGCGCCGCCCAAGAAATTTATCTACCGACGCTCGCCGACGAGAGCGTGGACTGCATTTGGACCGACCCGCCGTACTTTCTTTCAAATGGCGGCACGACCTGCGTGGCAGGCCGGCGGCGCAGCGTTAACAAGGGCGGCTGGGATCGCAGCCAAGGCCTGCAGGTCGATCATCAGTTCAATGTGAATTGGCTGCGGGAATGCCAGCGGGTGCTGAAGCCGGCAGGCACGCTGTGGGTAAGCGGCACGTTGCATGTCTATCTAAGTGTGGGCATGGCCATGCAGGAGCTCGGCTTTAGAATCCTGAACGACATCATCTGGGAGAAGCCCAATCCGCCGCCGAATCTCGGCTGTCGATGTTTCACCCACGCCACTGAACTTCTGTTATGGGCCACCAAGGCGCCGAAGGGGAGCCCGCATCGCCATGTATTCAATTACGCCGCGATGAAAGAGGCCAATGGCAACCGGCAGATGAAAAATGTGTGGCGTTTTGCAGCGCCCGGCCGCACTGAAAAGCGTGCCGGCAAACACCCCACGCAGAAACCGCTCGCCTTGATTGAAAGATGTCTCGCCGCCAGCACAAATCCCGGGGATCTGGTAGTTGATCCCTTCTGCGGATCCGGCTCAACGGCAGTGGCAGCACTGCGCTTGCGGCGCCGCTTCAGCGGCTGCGAGATTGAAAAGAATTTCGCCAGCTTGGCGGGTCTTAGGCTGCAGGAACTCACCGACCCAATACCGCAGAAGTCATGACCAACACCTTCGAGCTGACCTGCGAATTGATCGCGCGCCCTTCGCTAACGCCCGACGACGCCGGCTGCTTGGCACTGCTCAGTGCGCGACTTGCGAACTGCGGTTTCGCCGTCGAACACCTGCCGTTTGGCGAGGTGTCGAATTTATGGGCTACGCATGGCAGCGGCGAGCCCGTGTTCTGTTTCGCAGGGCATACGGATGTGGTGCCGCCAGGCGATCTTGCGAGCTGGGACTCGGATCCCTTTGTGCCCACGGTGCGCGATGAATTTCTGTTCGGCCGCGGCGCGGCCGACATGAAAGGCAGCCTGGCAGCGATGGTGACGGCCACCGAGTCCTTTCTCGCAGCGAATCCTGCACACCGCGGCACCTTGGCATTTCTACTCACCTCCGATGAAGAAGGGACGGCCGTCAATGGCACACAACGCGTGGTCGAGCGGCTGTGCGCGCGTGGACAGCCAATCACTTGGTGTTTGGTCGGCGAGCCCAGCAGTCAGGAACGACTTGGTGATTTGTTACGGAATGGTCGACGCGGCTCGTTGAATGGACGCTTGCGTGTCAGCGGTGTGCAAGGCCACGTGGCCTATCCAGAGCGGGCGCGTAATCCCATCCATCTGGTCGCACCGGTGCTGGCCTCATTGGCTGCCACCGACTGGGATCGCGGCAACGAATATTTCCCACCGACCTCGTTTCAAATTTCGAATATTCAGGCCGGGACCGGCGCCGAGAATGTCATTCCGCCGCATTTAGAGGCGTGGTTCAATTTTCGCTTCTCAACCGCCAGCACCCCCGCGCACCTGCAATCTTGTGTGCACTTGGCGCTCGATGCTGCCGGGCTCGATTATCAGCTCGCCTGGCATTTATCTGGGGAGCCTTTTTTAACGCCGCGCGGTGAGTTGGTTACAGCAGTAGTGGAGTGTATTGAAGCACAGCTCGGCCTTACCCCTGAGCTGTCAACCGGCGGCGGCACTTCGGACGGCCGCTTCATCGCCAAGATGGGCTGCGAGATCATCGAACTGGGGCCGCTCAACGCGACTATCCACAAGATCAACGAGTGCGTGCATATCCCGGAATTGGCTGCACTCGCGAAACTTTACGGCGGAATATTGCAGCGCTTGCTGTGAGGGAATACACCGGCGCCAAACGCGCCGGTGTGCCATCCAAAAGTTAGTGCGCAGCGGACTTGAATTGCTCTTCTTCAGTCGAGCCGGTTAACGCTGTCACGGAAGACTTGCCGCCCTGGATGACAGTCGTCACATCATCGAAGTAACCAGCACCGACCTCCTGCTGGTGGCTCGCAAAAGTGTAGCCGCGCTTCGCTGCCGCAAACTCCTTCTCCTGCACCATTTCCACATAGGCGGTCATGCCCTTTTGCACATATTCGTGTGCGAGATCAAACATGTTGTACCACATGTTATGCACCCCAGCTAAGGTGATGAACTGGTACTTGTAACCCATTGCGCCGAGTTCACGTTGGAAGCGCGCGATCGTCGCGTCATCGAGATTCTTT
>CAMATU010000083.1 GCA_945861225.1 Klebsiella pneumoniae | reverse complement strand
TGCGCTACACGAATATCTTGGACTGGCCTGGTATCGGTTTCACTATCTCGCACGTTGAGCGAAGCGACGGGTCCACGGAACGTAGGGAGTAGGAGCGGCTTTAGCCGCATTGAATCGCGGCTAAAGCCGCTCCTACGACGGAGAACTCTCGTTCACGGTGCAATGGAGCACGCCATGCGCCACTCGTGCACGTACCGTGGCACCGGGCACGGTCTGCGCCGCCGCGCGCACGATGTCACCTCGCTCATTGGTCACAATGGCGTACCCTCGCTCCAGGGTGGCCAACGGGCTGACCGCCGCCAGAGTTTGCTCGGCCAAGGTGAGTCGCGCGGCGAGCTGAGTCCGACGAGTCTGCACAGCGAACGCCAATTGCCGCTCGAGTTGCGTCAGGCGTTGGCGCAGCACAGGGATCCGCGAACTGGGCGCTTGCGCGTGTAAGCGCGCGCCAGTCGTCTTAAGACTGGTGGTGTGGTGCAGCAGCAGGCGCTGCAGTGCGCGTGGTAGTCGCCGCGCAATCTCATCCAGACGCTGCTGGTGTTGTTCGATTCTGCGCCCAGGGTGGACGAGCCGGCGGGTGGCGCTGTGCAGTCGCAGCCGCGCATGGCTCAACTGGCTGCGTGTAAGGCTCTGCAAGCGCTGCTCGAATTGCGCAATTTGGCGCAGCAATTGCTGGCCATCAGGTGCGCAGAGTTCGGCTGCGGCAGACGGCGTTGGCGCGCGTAAATCAGCCACCAGATCGGCCAACGTGAAATCAATTTCGTGACCAACACCGGTCACCACCGGAATGCGTGAGGCGAAAATCGCCCGCACTACGGCTTCTTCGTTGAACGCCCAGAGATCCTCCAATGAGCCGCCGCCGCGCGCCAGGATGAGCACATCGCATTCGGCGCGGCGGTTGGCTGACTCAAGCGCTTTGACCAGCCCAGGACTGGCCGCGGCGCCTTGCACGGGGGTCGGATAGAGGATCACCGGTATAGCACGGTTGCGCCGCTTTAACACGTGCAGAATATCGCGGATTGCCGCGCCGCTCGGCGACGTTATCACGCCGATAGTGTGTGGCCACCTTGGCAGCGGTTGCTTATGTTCGGCGGCAAACAACCCAGCCTCGGACAGTTTGCGCTTCAGCGCCTCCAGCTTTAGACGCAACAGCCCTTCACCGGCGGGTTCCATCTGCTCCACGATGAGCTGGAATTCTCCGCGCGGTTCGTAGAGCGAAACGCGCGCGGTAATTACCACCTGGGCACCATTCGCAGGGGTAAACGCTAAACTCGAGTTACGCGCGCGAAACATCGCGCAGCGCACTTGCGCAGTCGCATCCTTCAGTGAGAAATACAGGTGGCCTGAGGCCGGGCGGGCCAGGTTAGACATCTCGCCTTCCACCCACACCGCGCCGAAATGGCCTTCCACCAGCGCGCGAACCGCGCGATTAAGGCGGCTCACACTTAGGATGTCGCGGGGGGTATTAATCATGCAGCCCATTAAAGCGGGCGATGAAGGTTTTGGCTACGCTCAAATGCGTTTACCGGCCGCCATTCCACCGCCTATAATCCGCCCCCATCCGTTTCGAGAGGGAACCGTCTATGCGCATCGTCGGCGATGGCCTCACTTTCGATGATGTCCTGCTGATTCCCGCTCACTCCGAAGTGTTGCCGCGCGAGGTTGAACTCAAAACCCGCCTCACCCGTGCCATCGAACTCCAAATCCCGCTCATCGCAGCGGCCATGGATACTGTGACCGAAGCCCGCCTCGCCATTGCGCTGGCGCAGGAAGGCGGCATCGGCATCATTCACAAGAATATGGCGCCGGAAGAGCAGGCCGGACAGGTGCGCCAAGTCAAGAAATTCGAAGCAGGTGTGATTAGGGATCCCATCACGGTCGATCCCGACATGAGCGTTGGCGAAGTGCTCGCACTCACGCGCGCGCGACGCATTTCCGGCGTGCCGGTGGTGGATGACGGCGAGTTGGTGGGTATTGTGACCAGCCGCGATTTACGTTTCGAAAACCGCTTTGACCATCCGGTGCGCGCAGTGATGACACCGCAGAATCGCCTGATTACTGTGACGGAAAATGCCACTAAGGCCGAAGTGATTTCGCTGCTACACAAGCACCGCATTGAAAAGGTGCTGGTGGTGAACGAGAAATTCGCGCTCAAGGGACTCATCACCGTTAAAGACATTCAAAAGGCGGATGAATTTCCAAACGCCTGCAAAGATGCGGATGAGCGACTCAGGGTGGGTGCGGCGGTTGGCACGGGGCCCGGCACGCATGAACGTGTGGCGGCATTAGTGGAAGCCGGGGTGGATGTCATCATCGTCGATACCGCCCACGGACATTCCAAAGGCGTGCTGGATACCGTGCGTTGGATCAAGTTGCATTATCCCGATACGCAGATTATCGGCGGCAATATCGCGACCGGCGACGCTGCCAAGGCCTTGATGGCGGCGGGTGTCGATGCGGTCAAAGTAGGCATTGGCCCGGGCTCGATCTGCACCACGCGTATCGTGACAGGCGTTGGCGTGCCGCAGATCACGGCCGTATCGGACGTGGCCGCCGCCCTGGCCGGCACCGATATTCCATTGATTTCCGATGGTGGCATTCGGTATTCCGGTGATCTCGCGAAAGTGATCGTGGCCGGTGCCCATGCGGTGATGCTCGGTGGCCTTTTCGCCGGCACCGAGGAGGCGCCGGGCGAAGTCGAGCTGTATCAGGGGCGCTCCTACAAATCCTATCGCGGCATGGGTTCGCTGGGCGCAATGTCGCAGCGGCAAGGTTCTTCGGATCGCTACTTCCAGGAGGGGAGTGAAATCGAAAAGCTGGTCCCGGAAGGCATCGAAGGCAGAGTCCCCTATAAGGGACCCTTGCATGTGATCGTGCATCAACTGGTAGGCGGCTTGCGTGCAGCGATGGGCTATACCGGCTGCGCGAACATGGCGGAGATGCGCACCAAACCGAAATTCCTGCGCGTGACCCTGGCCGGCATGCGTGAAAGCCATGTGCACGATGTGCAGATCACGAAGGAAGCGCCGAATTATCGGGTGGATTAAGCAATTCGGTGTGCTTCGCTTGAGCGCACTAAGAAGATTTACCACGGAGGCACGGAGAATTCATGCGCGTGGTTATTAGAGAGTAGGACGAGACCGCCCACACACATTTAAACATTAGTTTTGAATCCTCTGTGCCCTCCGTGCCTCCGTGGTAAATTTTTTTCATATCCAATGCCAATGAATCAAGCAGATATTCACGCAGACCGCATCCTGATCCTCGATTTCGGCGCGCAGTACACCCAGCTCATCGCACGCCGCGTGCGGGAAGCCCAGGTGTATTGCGAGATAAAGCCCTGGGATATATCCGCTGACGCAATAAAAAACTTTGGCGCCAAGGGGATCATTCTTTCTGGTGGCCCCGAGTCAGTGACTGCGACGAACGGCCCTGCGGCACCCAGCATCGTGTTCGAACTTGGCGTGCCCGTGCTTGGTATCTGTTACGGCATGCAGACCATGGCGGCGCAGCTGGGCGGCACTGTGGAAGCGGCGAGCAAGCGTGAGTTTGGTTATGCGCAGGTGCGCGCGCGCGGCCACTCGCGGCTGTTGCGCGATATTCAGGATGTCGTCAACGCCGAAGGCCATGGGCTGCTCGATGTGTGGATGAGTCACGGCGATCACGTGACCGCGCTGCCGCCGGGTTTCAAGTGTATCGCTTCAACTGCCACCGCACCCAACGCTGGCATGGCGGATGAAGCCCGCGGCTTCTATGCCGTGCAGTTTCATCCCGAGGTTACGCATACCAAGCAGGGCGCGGCCATTTTGCAGCGCTTTGTGCACGAGATCTGTGGCTGTCAGGCGTTATGGAACAGTACCAACATCGTGACCGACGCGCTGGCGCGGGTGCGCGCCGAGGTGGGTGATGATCATGTGTTGCTCGGCTTATCGGGTGGGGTTGATTCATCCGTGGTCGCCGCGCTGCTCCAGCAGGCAATTGGATCTCAGCTCACCTGTATTTTTGTAGATAACGGATTGTTGCGACTCGCTGAAGGCGACCAGGTCATGGCGACCTTTGCCGAGCATCTTGGCGTGAAGGTGATCCGCGTGAATGCCGAGCAGCAGTTTCTCGGCGCACTCACCGGCGTGTCAGATCCCGAACACAAGCGCAAAATTATCGGACGGGTGTTCATCGAAGTGTTCGACGCCGAAGCCAAGAAAATAGATGGCGTGCGTTGGCTCGCGCAGGGCACCATCTATCCAGACGTCATTGAGTCTGCCGGCGCTGCCTCCGGCAAAGCGCACGTCATCAAGTCGCATCACAATGTGGGCGGCTTACCGGCAGACATGAATCTCAAGCTCGTCGAGCCGCTGAAAGAATTGTTCAAGGACGAAGTGCGCAGAATCGGCATCGAACTCGGCTTGCCACCCGTGTTGGTGCAGCGCCATCCGTTCCCCGGTCCGGGTCTTGGGGTACGAATACTCGGCATGATCGATAAAGACCACGCGGATTGCCTGCGCCGCGCCGACGCGATATTCATTGACGAATTGCGTGCCCACGATCTCTATGCTCGCGTGAGCCAGGCCTTTGCGGTGTTCCTGCCGGTTAAATCCGTTGGCGTACAGGGCGATGCGCGACGCTACGAACACGTGATCGCGTTGCGCGCTGTCGAAACCATCGATTTCATGACCGCCCACTGGGCGCATCTGCCCTATGATTTCCTCGATCTGGTGTCACGCCGAATCATTAACGAAGTGCCCGGGGTCTCCCGAGTCGTGTACGACATCTCGGGTAAGCCGCCGGCGACGATCGAGTGGGAGTGAGTTAAAAGGCACTCTGATTATGTGGAGTTCGAAATCGGTGCCTGCCGCTTCCAACGGGCAGTTGCCGAACGACGCAGACCGTGGCTACACGTAATCGGTCTTTACATTCCCTGTTTCCTCACAGCCTGCAGACACCTTCATCGCGAAGGACAGTGCGCCGCCGGGACGCATATCGGTGCATTAGCGCTGAAGGGCCGCCCCGATGTGGTTCCAGTTAGTTTCGGAGCATCTGGGGTAGGTGAATTTTAATATTCAAGTGAAACAATTTTAATCTGATGAACACGGTCAACTGGTATTCACAACTGATCAAGCCGACATGGGCGCCCCCCAGCTGGCTCTTTGGGCCAGTGTGGACGGTCTTGTATGCAATTATTGCGGTGACTTATGGCACTGTGTTTTATAAAGCGTATGCAGGCAAACTTCCGTGGATGGTGGCGCTACCCTTTGCGCTGAATCTCGTTTTCAATTTGGCTTTTACGCCAATACAATTCGGGCTCAAAAATAATCTGCTGGCAGCTCTGGATATTCTGCTTGTGGTGGGTACGCTCATCTGGGCGCTTGTCGCCGTTTGGCACGCATCGCCTGACTTGCGCTGGGTGGTCTACGCCAACATTCCATACCTTCTGTGGGGAATATTTGCGACAGTATTGCAAATAACCATAACGTATCTCAACGCATGAAATTATCATCATGATATTTGGGGTGATCCAAATCATCGGCATTGCAGAAGCAGGAGTCCGCAACCAAGCCGCCCGGCGGCAAGGCGCTCAGGTTCCTGACCATGGTCGAAAAGCACGGGCTCAAAGTGCCGGCTTGAGCTCGAGGCCGGCACTCTGATCGCACCCGGCCTTCACCCCATCATTGTTTTTGCCGCACGGCATCGCGAATCAGTTCGAACCAGAACTCGCTGCCGACACCGGCAGTGCTTTCCACGCCGATAGTACCCCCCATCCCTTCCACCAGGCGCTTGCTCAACGCAAGACCGATGCCCGTTCCTTCCTCTGCCCCGGCCTCCTGCCCCAGTCGATTGAATGGCTGAAATAGCTGCGACAGCTTCTCCGGCGGCAATCCGATCCCGTTATCCGTGACGCTGACGCGGATACGCTCCGCGCCGCTCAAGGTGCACTTCACCTCGATGCTTCCCTGTCGTTGGTTGTATTTGATCGCATTAGAAATCAGATTGTTCAGAACTCGCTTTATCCGCGTCCGATCTGCGCGGACCATCCAGGCGTTGTCGAAGGTGAGAATGCTCAGGTGAATGCCGCGTTCATTCACGGCGAATTGAGCCAGGTCACTGCATTCGCCAATGACTTCGATCAGCGACACCGGTTCGAGCGACAGCCGTAGTTTGCCGGATTCAATTGATGAGAGGTCGAGGAGCTCGTTGATCAGATTCAGCAAAAACCAGCCGCCTTTGATGATCTGGTCCAGGCTTCGCATGTGCGAGGGCGTCAGGGACGGTGAGCCACCTTCGATCAGTTGCGCAAACCCGAGTATCGCGTTGAGCGGCGTGCGCAAATCATGGCTCATGCTGGTCAGAAATTGCGATTTTGCAAGACTCGCCTCTTCCGCGAAGGTAACGGCTTTCTTCAAGGCATCATTGGCCACCACCAGCTTCGCATTGTTCAGCAGCCGCTCGCGGCCGAGCGTGTAGCGTTCGACAGCGTTTTCGATTGCCCGCGACAGGCTTTCGGGCGTCGCCCAGTCCTTGCCCACGTAATCCTGTGCGCCCGCGCGGATGACCTGCGCACCGTTTTCCATGGAGCCGGTGAGCACCAACACCGGACAAACCGTCAGCTCGCCACCGGCACGCACGGCGGCAAGCACCTCGAGCGCGTCCATGTCCGGCAGATTGAAATCCAGGATTACGCAATCCGGCGGGTTGTCCAAGTGGTCGAGTATCGCCCTCACTCCGGCGTCACCGGTCTCCGTTTCGGTAAATCTGTAGTGTCGCTGCGAGCCGCGCAGCAGCATCCGCCGGATGTCGGCGCGATCGTCGGGCGAATCCTCGATGAGCACGACATGGAAAGGCGCGGTGATGTCCATGTCGAGTTCAGAGAGAAGCGGGCAGCGCAACACTGGTCAGCCAATACGAGAAAATCTCCTGCAGGGTTTTCAGGTGCTCCGGGTAGCTCACCGGCTTCGTGTGATAAGCGTTCGCGCCCGTGGCGTAGCAAAACTCCAGGTCGCGCGGATTGCTCGAAGTGCTGAGGACGACGAGCGGCAGGGTGCGTAGTCGTTCATTTTGGCGAATGCTGCGCAGCGCGTCGCGGCCGTCGCCCCGCGGCGTATTGAGATCGAGCAGGACGAGGCTCGGATTCGCGCGGCCCGCGCGTTCGCTGTCGCCGAGCAGGCGCAGGCATTCGTCGCCGGAGGTGGCGCGGCGAACCTCGTGCCGCAGGCTCGCGGCGCGCGCGGCCTCGAGCACGGTGTCGAAGTCCTCGTCGGAATCCTCCACCACAAGGAGATAACCGGGCGGCGGGGCGGTATTCATGGCAGAAGCGGGGGGCTAAGGGTGAAATAAAACGTGCTCCCCGTCCCGGGCGTCGATTCCAGCCAGACGCTGCCGCGATGCTGCTCGACGAGCTTTTGCACGATGGAAAGCCCCGCGCCCGAGCCGCCGCCAAAGGCGTCGCGACCGTGCAGGCGCTTAAACATTTTGAAGACCGTCTCGAAGTGCCGCGGCTCGATGCCGATACCATTGTCGCGCACGAAAAATACCGGTCCGCGCGTATCGTCCGCGCGACAGCCAATCTCGATTTCGCGCTGCGGCTGGCCGTTATATTTCAGGGCGTTCGCGAGGAGGTTCACAAAGATCTCGCGCGCCCGCATCCGGTCGCATACGACCGTCGGCAATGGCTGCGGGAGGTGAATCAATGTCGGCACTTCCTGGCGCCGCGCAGCCACCATCTCCAGCGCCTCTTCCACCACTTCGTTGAGATCGACCGGCTGGAATTGCAGTGTCGCCCGGCCCACGCGGGAAAAGTGCAGCAGCGAGTCGAGCAGCGTGTCCATCCGCAGCGTGAGCCGCATCAGGCCTTCGAGCCGCTGGCGTGTCTCGCCATCGGCGCTGGCAGCGCTTTCCAGGAGCTGATGCGTGTATTTTGAAATGCCGCGCAACGGCTCCTTCAGGTCGTGGCTCGCCACGTAGGCAAAGGCGTCGAGTTCCTCGTTGCTGCGCGTGAGATCGACGTTCAGCTCGGCGAGCTGATCCGCGCGGCTCACGACCAGCTCCATGATGAGCACGCGCAACCGCAGCGCGGCTTCGATCTCCACGCTTTTCCACGGCAGCGCGCGTTCTTTCACCGACTCGGTGAAAAGCTCGAACGACTTCCGCGGGGTGAGCCGCGGGCCGTGCGGACCGGTGACCGTCGGCTTCTCGTGCGGATTGCCGCCCCAACGCACGGTCTGGATCGTCTCGGGCCGAAACCACAGGACGACGCCGCCCTTTTTCCGCGCCAGCGGGAGCGCCAGCACACCGCTCGCGATCGTGGAAAACGCTGCGCCGCCTGGATACTCGCGCACCAGCGAATCGGTCGCGAAGACCGGCCGCATCGGCGACTGAAACTCCGGCCGCGCTTCGAGCCACGTCTTCAAATCATCAAGCTGCGCATCCGACGGCGTGTCGCCCACCGACCACCAGCGTTCGCTGTGGAAAATCGCCGTGCCCGTCGCGTCCATGGCATCGAGCAGGTTGGGTTTACCCACGGTCATCGGCCCGAGTCCGGCGTCCTGCGCCGCCTGGCCGACCAGCCGGTTGTGTGTTTCCTCCAGCCGCAGCCGGTAGGCCAGCGACTCGCGCTGCTCGACCGCGCGCAATTGCAGCGACGCGACCTGCGCCACGAATTCGCACGCCGCGCGCACCTGATAGGGAAACTGCGTGGGCGTGAGATGATGGCACGCGATAAGGCCCCACAGCTCGCCATCGACGAGCAGTGACATGGTGAGCGACGCGGCCACGCCCATGTTTTGCAGATACTCGGTATACATCACTGACGCGCCGCGCAGCGCGCAGTGCGTCATGGTCAGCGAGCGACACGTGTCGGGATTGATGAGCGGGACGAGCTCCATCACCGGCGCGGCGGCATCGGGCAGCGGACGCACCCAGATTTTTTTGAAAACTTCGCGCGCCGGCCGCGGGATGTCTTCCGCCGGATAGTGCAGGCCGAACCACGGATCGAGATCCGTGCGTTGGCTCTCACCGACCACCTCGCCGTGAAAGTCCGCGTGAAAGCGATAGACCATGACGCGATCGAGCCCGGTGAGTGCGCGCACTTCCTCGGTCACGATGCGGCAGAAGTCGGCGAGTGTCTGCGCCGCGTGCATCCGCACGACGGATTTTTTCACCAGCGCATAATAGTCCGGCGCCGCCGCGGCCTCGCACGCCGTCGGCTCGCACTCCAGCACCGCGAGCCCGTCGATGGTGTGCAGCGAAAGATCCAGCGCCGCCGCGCCCGCGCGCGCTGGCAGAGTAAACACGTAGAGCGGATTACGCTCGATCGGCTCCTTCTCCAGGCACTCGCGCAACCGCCGCTCGCCCTCCGCCGCCACGACGGTCGCGATCGATTTCCCCAGCAACTCGACCGGCCCCAACCCGAGATGCGCGGCCGCGTTTTCGCTCACCTGCAAAATGGTGAGATCACTCTCGCGCAAGACCAGCACGACGCCATGCGCCTGGCTGCACCCTGGCATCTGCACCGGCTCGCTGTCGCAATTCGTGAGTGAGACGCCGTGGCGCTTGAGGCTGTAGGCGCCGTCGACCCAGGGGAGTGGAGGTTCGTTCAAGGTGGTCGTCATAGAAATGAAAAGCGTCCGTTTATCGCACTGCGTGGGGAAAGAGCCAGCGGTCCAGCGTCTCGAAGGTGCGATTCGCGCTCGCGACGATTTCATCCTGCCCGCCAAACCGCTCCGCTGCCGCCGTAATCATTGCCCCAAACGCCTGCCAACGCGCGCCCGTCGCCGCGCCATATCCCGCAAAAAACGCTCCGCCCGTCTCCGGCGTGATCGCGAGATTCGCCCGTAGATGCCGCGTGATTACCTGTCCGCCGAGCGTCGCACCTTCGATGACGTAACAGCACCCGAGCACTCGCGGAATCGAGTCCAGCGCCGGCAACTGCGCGCAGCGCGGCAGCCGCGTCAGTTCCTCTGCGGTCTTCCCCAACGCCACGAGATCTTTTTCCAACCGCGGCACCTTCCGGCGCCCTGCAAAATCAAACGGCAATTCAGCCCAGACGTTTGACGCGTACAGCGGCACCTCGAGAGGTGCGTAGTAACCGAAAAAACCCGCCAGGATCGCACGATAATCATCTCGCGAAAGGCGCGGCGCTACCAGCGGCAGCCTTTGCTCCAGGCCCGCATGCCGCTCACTCGTTTCATTGCGAAGGCGCTTCAGGATATCCAACTTCAGAATCTCACTCTTCACAACCAACGTGATCTTCATGGACAAATCGCCATTGCCCACCGCGATGGTCACCTCTGCGAAATCGCGCCCCGTAGTTAAACCGGCAAACGTCCCGCTACCCCGCGTGACGGCTGACGGAAATGCCTCCCCAATAGGCTCACAGTTATACGGGTTCACGCGGATAAAATTATGTGCGTTACCGTACAGACAAAAGTTCCGGCGCCGGCCGGGTTGGCTCTCGGTAAACTCTACGCGGCAGTGGTCCTCGTGCAGCGAGCTACTCCAGCAGCGCCGGACTGGTTTCTGGATCGACTGAGCGAACCGCGTTTGCGACGGCAGTTAACGGGCAGTTAAGGGGGGCGGTATTGCCGGAAGTCCTCGATGAATACCGCTACATCTCGATCTGTCCGCCACAGGCGAGCGGTGGAAGCCATTCATATCCAGGCAACGGATCATCACCCGTCGTCATCTGCTGCATTACCTCTCTGTGCGGCGCTCCCCGAGGCAATACTGTTGGGTCGCGACGACATGCTCGACATGGTCTATGGCGACTCGCTGGGCCTTGTAGCAGTACGTTGGTGGCGCCGGCGTCGCGCTCCACCCGAGGGTCGATGCGCACTTGAAATCGATCAACACCGCAATGCTCAGGGTGCGGTTCTTCTCAAATGACGACTGCCTTTTAGAATCACTTCGGCGAGCGCCGCCAGATCCGCCGGTCGGGTCGTCGAGCGCCGTGCCACGAGCGCGATCGTGCGTGTGGGACTGGGCTTGGCCATTGGCCGTGCGATCAGATTGGGACTTTCCGTCAGGCGGCTCCTGACCGCCATTTCCGGGACCAAACCGATGCCGAGTCCGGACTCAACCATCTGCACCAAGGTCAGGAGGCTGGTGGCCTCCACGCCTGCTGTTGCGCGCTGCGTCGATGCGCCACACGCATACAGTGCGTGATCACGCAGGCAATGTCCCTCCTCGAGAAGCAATAGGCGGTCGGTTAACGCAGGCGTGACGTGTACCGCGCGTGCTTTCAATTGGGGATCACCCCTCCGCCCGACAATCCACAAATCGTCGTCAAAGAGCGGTTCCACCCTCAGGTTCGCGGTGTCAACGGGCAGCGCGATCAGAGCCAGATCGAGTTGCCCACTTTCCAAGCGAGACAGCAAATTGGCCGTCAAATCTTCGCGCAAGGCCAGACGCAACTCTGGGTATAGCTCGCGCAGTAGCTGCAGGGATGGCGGCAGCAGGAAGGGGGCGATGGTTGGGATGACACCGAGCCGCAGCAGTCCTGTCATCGGTTGCCGTGACGCGGTGGCACTTTCCACCAGATCCTGTGTTGCTGCCAATATTTCCCGCGCCCGCCTTGCCACCTCCAGCCCGAGGGGTGTCATCAGCACCGTCTGTCGGTCTCTTTCCGCCAGTCGCGTACCGAGCGCGTCTTCCAGTTCCTTCAGGCCTGCACTCAGCGTTGATTGCGTCACGAAACAGGCTTCCGCTGCACGCGTAAAGCTGAGTGTTTCGGATAGCGCGACCAGGTAATGAAATTGCCTGAGCGAGGTCAACGTGGTCATGGTGCTGAAGAGGCTATTATCGAGTTTGTCGATTGTAAGCAGAATTATTATTCATAGGACGGATTGCGCAGACATCTTCAGAATCCGTCCCGTCCCGCAGACGACATGAATTTTCAGAAACAACCAACTCAACCTTCCAGGAGCAGCACTGGCTCGCGGGCCAACCGCAGACAGTGAACCTGTGAACTCTGTCGGCGGATTCGCGTTCCGAAGTGACTCTGGATGCAATTAACAAAAATCGGTTGCGCGTTCGGTGTGCAAACCCCAAGTGCTACGCAGGATCGAATAATGACTTTTCAAACAATCGGAGATAACCATGTCAACTGAACCAAAGTGCCCATTCTCGGGCGCCGCTGTTAGCTCCGCAGTAAGCGGGGGAACCCACACCAACGCCGACTGGTGGCCTAATCAGCTGCGGCTGAATATCCTGCATCAGCACTCTGACAAGTCCGACCCCATGGGCGAGGATTTCAACTACGCCGAGGAATTCAAGCGCCTCGACCTGAGTGCCGTGATCAAGGACCTGCATGCCCTGATGACGGATTCGCAGGACTGGTGGCCCGCGGACTACGGCCACTACGGGCCGTTTTTCATCCGGATGGCGTGGCATAGCGCAGGCACGTACCGGATCGCTGATGGTCGCGGTGGTGCTGGCTTCGGCACCCAGCGCTTCGCGCCCCTCAACAGCTGGCCCGACAACGTGAGCCTCGACAAGGCGCGCCGCCTGATCTGGCCGATCAAGCAGAAGTACGGCCGGCAGATCTCCTGGGCCGACCTGATAGTTCTCACGGGTAATGTCGCGCTCGAATCGATGGGACTCAAGACCTTCGGCTTCGCCGGTGGGCGCGAGGACGTCTGGGAGCCGGAAGAGATCTACTGGGGGCCTGAGGGCAAGTGGCTGGAAGACGCGCGCTACCGAGGCGACCGCGAGCTCGACAACCCTCTCGCCGCCGTTCAAATGGGCCTGATCTACGTGAATCCGGAAGGGCCCAATGGCAATCCGGATCCGGTCGCCTCAGCCCGCGACATTCGGGAGACGTTCGCGCGCATGGCGATGGATGATGAGGAGACCGTGGCCCTCACGGCTGGCGGACACACCTTCGGCAAGTGCCACGGTGCCGCTGAGCCGAGCAAGTATGTCGGTCCCGAACCCGAGGGCGCCGGCGTCGAGGAGCAGGGCTTCGGCTGGAAGAACAGCTTCGGTTCCGGCAAGGGCGTACACGCGATCAGCAGCGGCCTCGAGGGTGCATGGACCCCCAACCCCATCCAGTGGGACAACGGCTACTTCGAGACCTTGTTCGGCTACGAGTGGGAGTTGACCAAAGGCCCCGGCGGCGCCCACCAGTGGAGGCCCAAGGATCCCGCGGCCGCGAACGCCGTGCCGGATGCCCATGATCCGACCCTGCGCCACGCCCCGATGATGACCACGGCCGACATGGGCCTGCGCATGGACCCAACCTACGAGAAGATCTCGCGGCGCTTCATGGCGAACCCGCAAGCGCTCGCCGATGCGTTCGCTCGCGCCTGGTTCAAGCTGACCCACCGCGACATGGGTCCACTCTCCCGCTACCTGGGCCCGCTGGTGCCTAAGGAAACCCTGATCTGGCAGGATCCCGTGCCCGCCGTGAATCATCCGCTGGTCGACGCGCAAGACATCGCCGCGCTGAAAACCAAGATCCTCGCCTCCGGGCTTTCGATCTCCCAACTGGTCATCACAGCCTGGGCGTCGGCGGTGACGTTTCGCGGTAGCGACAAGCGCGGTGGAGCCAATGGCGCGCGCATTCGCCTGGCACCGCAGAAGGATTGGGAAGTCAACCAACCAGCCGAACTGGCGAAGGTGCTGCATACACTGGAGGCGATCCAGAATGATTTTGGCGGCGCGCAGTCCGGCGGCAAGAAGGTCTCGCTGGCCGACCTGATCGTGCTGGGCGGCTGCGCAGCCGTCGAGGCCGCTGCGCAGAAGGCGGGGCACGATGTGAAGGTTCCCTTCGCGCCGGGGCGCATGGACGCGTCTCAAGAGCAGACCGATGTGCACTCGTTCGCCGTACTGGAGCCAACCGCAGACGGGTTCCGCAACTTCGCCCGGAAAGAACAAGCGGGAGCAACGGCTGAGCTGCTGGTGGATCGCGCGAATCTGCTGACGTTGACCGCGCCCGAAATGACCGTGCTGGTCGGCGGCATGCGCGCCCTGAATGCAAACGTCGGGCAGTCCCAACATGGTGTGTTCACCAAGCGGCCTGAGACGCTGTCTAATGACTTCTTTGTGAACCTGCTCGACATGCGCACGAAGTGGCAGAAGTCCAGCACTGAAGGCGTGCTGGAAGGTCGCGATCGGACATCGGGCGAGCTCAAGTGGACGGGCACGGTCGTTGATCTCGTCGTCGGTTCGAACTCCCAGCTGCGGGCCGTGGCGGAAGTCTATGCCAGCAGTGACTCACAACAAAAGTTCGTGCGTGACTTCGTGGTGGCCTGGAGCAAGGTGATGAACCTGGATCGCTTTGATCTCGCCGCGCCGCAGTAGAAATGACCAATCTCAGCGACGCGCATTGGATGCAGCATGCCCTCACGCTCGCCGCACGCGCAGAAGCGCACGGCGAAGTCCCGGTGGGCGCAGTCGTGGTTTACGAGAACGAGATCATCGGCGAAGGTTGGAACCAACCGATCGGTAGCCACGATCCGACCGCGCATGCTGAGATAGTCGCGTTGCGCGATGCCGCGCGCCGGGTCGGTAACTATCGACTGCCTGACACTACGCTGTATGTCACCCTCGAACCCTGCGCGATGTGCAGCGGGGCGATCATCCAGGCGCGGGTCGCGCGGGTGGTGTATGGCGCGACGGATCCGCGCGCGGGTGCGGCTGGTAGCGTGTTCGATATTTTAACGACCACGCGACTAAATCATCGGGTGGAAGTCACTGGTGGCGTGGCGGCGGTGGAAGCCGCCGCCCATCTGCAACGATTCTTCAAGGCCCGGAGGTAGCGCATGCCGAACGAGACGGATATCAAACTGGAACGCCTTGCGAGCGCACTCGGCGCGTCGCTCAAATCTCGCGGTTGGCTGGCGGCAACTGCAGAATCCTGTACCGGCGGTTGGGTGGCGCAGGCGATTACGGCAATTGCTGGGAGTTCCGAATGGTTCGAGCGCGGGTTTGTGACCTATTCCAATGTGGCGAAGCAGGAAATGCTGGGCGTACCGGCGGCGACCATCGCTGCCAACGGCGCGGTCAGTGCTGAAACTGCCGCTGCGATGGCACGTGGTGCGCTTGCGAATTCGCGCGCCGGGCTCGCGGTTTCGATCACCGGCGTGGCGGGGCCGAGTGGCGGCAGTGCTGAGAAACCTGTGGGGACCGTCTGGTTTGGTTTTGCCAGCGCTACGGGGAACGTTGTCACCCGGCATCGGTTGTTGGCGGGTGACCGCTATCTAATTCGCGCCCAGGCGGTAGAGTTCGCGTTAGAAGGACTACTGGCGCTCGCCGCCAACCGCGTCCCTGAGGTTTAGCCCCAGCGCTTAAGCCACCGGCGGTGGCTGTCCCGCGATCTGCGGCAGCGCCGGGTCGATACAACTCCAACTCGGTGCCGCGCTCACCCAGATGGTCGAAGCCGGCTTCGCGCTTTCACGCTCATCCAAGGTGCCCACCCGTACTACCAACAGATGGGGCCGTTCATCTGCATACGCAAAGAGATGGGTGCCACACTGTGTACAGAATTGACGATGCATGTGGCTGCCGCTATCGGCGATACAGGGAAAGTCCTGCATGGTCCCCTGGATTTCCACGGTTTCGCGGCGAAAGATGGCATTCACGGTGGCGCTGCCAGCGCCGATGTACTGGCACACCCGGCACCAGCAGGTGCGCGTCGCAATAGGCGCTTCGCTCGCTTGGTACCGCACTGCGCCACACAGACATTGACCAGTAATGGACATTGGAAGACTCCCAAATTTTTAACGCCCGAATATTGCCCTAACCGGCTGCCGCGCGGTGAAACGGGCGAGGCGCCGTGTCATAATCCCCGTGCCAAATTCTTGGCCGAACAGCGTGGTGCTGCACGGGCCTGATGGCGCATGGAGGCGCCACCCCTTGCCGCGGGATTCAAGTCCCGGGGCGAAATCATATTTTTCCAAATCATCTTTCACGAGAGGGACATTAGCAATGGACGAAAATCGGAAAAAGGCGCTAGGAGCGGCGCTGGCCCAAATCGAAAAGCAGTTCGGGACCGGCTCAATCATGCGGTTGGGTGACGGCGGAACTACCCATGATATTCAGGTGGTATCAACCGGCTCGCTAACCCTCGATCTCGCCTTGGGTGTCGGTGGTCTGCCCCGCGGTCGTATTGTCGAAGTCTACGGACCTGAATCCTCAGGCAAAACCACCCTCGCGCTGCATGTGGTGGCGGAAGTCCAGAAACTGGGCGGCACCGCGGCGTTTGTGGATGCGGAGCACGCGCTCGATCCGCTGTATGCCGGCAAGCTCGGGGTGAATGTGGACGACCTGCTGGTGTCGCAGCCCGATACCGGTGAGCAGGCGCTGGAAATCACCGACATGCTGGTACGTTCCGGCGCGGTCGATGTGATTGTGGTCGATTCCGTGGCGGCACTCACGCCCAAGGCCGAAATTGAGGGCGACATGGGCGATAGCCACATGGGCTTGCAGGCCCGGTTGATGTCGCAGGCGCTGCGCAAACTCACGGGGGTGATCAAGCGCGCGAATACCTTGGTTATCTTCATCAACCAAATCCGGATGAAGATCGGGGTGATGTTCGGCAATCCGGAAACCACCACCGGCGGTAACGCACTCAAGTTTTATGCCTCGGTGCGTCTCGATATTCGGCGTATCGGTGCCCTCAAGCGTGGTGACGAAATCATCGGCAATGAGACGCGCGTGAAGGTGGTGAAGAATAAAGTCGCGCCGCCGTTCAAGCAGGCAACCTTCGATATCCTCTATGACTTAGGCATTT
>CAMATU010000082.1 GCA_945861225.1 Klebsiella pneumoniae | reverse complement strand
CTTAACTGGAGCGCTATTGTCCGCAGCTTAATCCTCAGCGAAAGTACGCTGCGGAGTTACCGGTTACGTTCGGCCATCACCTACCTGTTTCCGAGCCGCTACTGCCAATCCGACCGGCTAGGGCGGCTGGCGATCAAGATGTTCGGCGGTATTTCTCATCCCTACGACCAGGTGGTGGCCATCGCCGACTGGATTTTCAACAACATCGACTACCTATCCGGCGCCACCGACGCGGAGACTTCGGCCTTCGAGACAGTCACGCAGCGCGCCGGCGTGTGCCGGGATTTCGCGCATCTGGGGATCGCGTTCTGCCGGGCACTGTCGATCCCCGCCCGCTATTTCGCCGGTTATGCCTGCCACATGGAACCGCCGGATTTCCACGCCTGCTTCGAAGCCTGCATCGGCAACCGCTGGTTCGTCTTCGATCCCACCCGGTTATCCGCGCTCAACGGCCTGGTCCGCATCGCAACCGGCCGGGATGCCGCCGACGCGTCGGTCGCCACAATCTTTGGTCTGATGCAGTTGACCGGGATCGCAGTCTCCTGCGTGTCCCACGACTTCAAGGCCCTCAATGCGGATGATTTGGCGGGTCATGCCATCTTGATCGAGCCATGACCCCTGACCCCCACGCTGAGAACGTGGGAATCAAGACACGCCAAACGAACTCAGAAGCCGATACCCAACGACACGCCGATCGTCCAGGCATCGTTGTTCTGCTCCGAATTGAGCGCGAGTCCGGGCGGCAATCCAAGCGCCGCGGCGGCGGCCGCAGCGAGCGCCGGCTGTTGGTAATCAGGATCGGTCGTATTGGCCGCCAGGTGATAGCGGGCATCGATACCGAGGGTCAGGCCGGGCATGAACTCATAGTCGATACCCGCTCCGAACTGGACGCCGATGTCGAGGTAGTTGGTGCTGTCGGAGGGCGGTGAGATGACATTGAAATCGACTCCCGCCGGGATGATCCAGGGCCGTAGCTTGGCGCCTTCGCGGAACTTCAGCTTGGGCGCCGCGCTGACCGTCAACATCGACAAGTTCTGCTGACCCTTGATGTTCGTGCAGTTGGTCGCCCCCGGCACGCCGCTCGCAAGCACTTGGTTGAGGATCAAGCACTCCGCCACCGGCCCAATCAGATGTGCCTCGGTGCTCCCGAAATCGCGATACTCAAGCCCCAATTCGGCGAGCGTCCACACGCCGGGCAACAAGCCCAGGGTGTCGTGCGAAAGCAAAAAGTCAAAGCCGCCCCCGAAGTACCAGCCGTCGTCCTGCGTATTGTGGATCGAGGTCAGCGGCAACCCGACACCCGCCAGTGCACCGGGCACGTCGATCATGTCGGTGAAAGCGCCGTTCGAGCGATCGTCAACGAGCGCGCTGTAGCCGCCGCGGAAAAACACCCGATTGCCCTTGATCGCCGGCGCCAAGGTGGCATGCGCCTGTTCAACCTTGTCCACGCGTTGGGTGATATTCGCGACAGCACTCGACTGGCGCGGCGCCTCCGCCTTGATCAGCTCAAGCTCGGCACGCAGCGCGGCCATGTCGCGCTCCATTTGCTGCAGCCGCTGCTGGAGCGCATCGACGGGGCTGGCGGAATAGGCTGGATCGGTACTGATCAACGCAGCGATGGCCGCGATCAGGCATCCTTTTTTTCGGTGTTTCATCGGTGAGTTCCTCAAGCTTTAAGCGCGCCTCCTACACGAGGCGCTGCGAAGTTGTCTGAGACTATCGTCCAGGAGTGGCGCGGGTCGGACGCTGATCTGGATCAATAAGGCCGCGAAACGCGACGCGATCGGATGAACCAAATCCCGTTCGCAGAAACCTCTCCCACGAGCGCGCGATGCTCAGGCGTTCAGGTTGAAACCAGTTTAGTGCGCTGTCCCTGAAAACAAAAGGGTTTCAGTCGGTGGAAATAGCGAACAATTCGCGTGACTGGCGAAGGCTTGAAAAATCGGAAGAAGCGACGAAACCTGTGCGTCGATTGTAGGTGGGGTGAGCGCAGCGGCCCCCAACATTAAGTCGACAGGTTGCATGATCGAAGTGCCACCGCGGTTGTGTTGGGGCTCGCTTCGCTCACCCCAACCTACCTGTAGGATCGCTAGGGCTCAGCCCGTTGCTTCGGCTAGCGCTTTGCGATCAACCTTCGCAGGCGCGCTTTCATACACAAAAATTGGAGCGTCAAGATTGATCGCTGGAAGTGTTTCCTTTTCGCGCCAGTAATCCTGCGTGTGCTGCCATTCAGGTTTATCCCCGCGCTTTGGTAGCAGGTGCATGCTGCGCATCAGATAGCCAGGGTTAAAGTTATCCGGATCCATCCATGGCAGCAGTGGCATATCCTTGTCTTCCGGCCGCAGCGCTACCGTGACTTTAGTCACCCCTTGGTCTTTCATGTGGATCAACAGCCGGCATACGAAGTCGCTCAGCAGATCGGCGCGCAATGTCCAGCTCGCGCGGAAATACCCGAACACCCAGAGCATGTTCGGTACCTCCGTGAACATCATGCCGTGGTAAGTCACGGTGTGCGCGAAATCGAGCGGCTTGTGATCGATGCTGAAGGCGATGTCACCGAGAATACTGAGATTGAAGCCGGTTGCCGTCACAATGATATCTGCGGCGAGTTCCTGCCCGGATTTCAGCAGGATGCCCTGGTCGGTGAAACGATCGATCTCGTCAGTCACCATACTGGCCTTACCCGCCGCGATCCCCTTGAAGAGATCTCCATCCGGAACGAAAGCGATCCGCTGCTGCCACGGCCGATACTTCGGCGTGAAATGTTTGGCAATGTCGTAATCGGGGCCCAGATAGGCACGCACACCGGCTAACAATTCCGCCGACAGTATTGAAGGTTCCTCAAATGAACGACGCGTGAGTTCCGCCATGTCGCTCAAAATTTTCCGGCGTACGATTTCGTGGATCCATTCTTCCTTGATTTCGAGCTTGCGCAGCATGTCGGCCAGTTCGTTCTGGTTGATGCCAGGCACAAAATAGGTGGGTGAGCGCTGCAGCACGGTCACATGTTCGCAATCCCCGGCGATCGCGGGCACCACCGTCGCGGTAGTCGCGCCAGATCCGATCACGATCACCCGCTTATTCTTGTAGTCGAGATCTGCCGGCCAGGTTTGCGGATGCACGATGCGGCCTTTGAAATCACGCATGCCCTGCCACTCAGGCGTGTAGCCTTCAGCGTGGCGGTAATAGCCCTGACACATCCAGAGGAAGTTGGCAGTGAACTGCAGATGCGCGCCCGTATCGGTGCGCAGCGCTTCAATGGTCCACAGATGATCCTTGTTCGACCAGTTCGCGGACAGGATTTTGTGGCCGTAACGAATGTGCTGGTCGAGGGAGTTTTCTTCGATCACTTCGCCCATGTATTTGCGGATCGCTTCCGCCGTCGCGATGGGGGCGCCGACCCAGGGCTTGAAACGATAGCCAAAGGTGTAGAGATCGCTATCGGAGCGGATGCCCGGGTAGCGATGCATGAGCCAGGTGCCGCCAAAGCTCTCGAGCGCCTCCAGCACTACGAAACTGGTGCCAGGACATTGCGCGGTCAGATGAAAAGCACCACCGACGCCGGAAATGCCCGCGCCGACGATGAGCACGTCGAAATGCTCCGCTTTCTGGAGCTTTGGGAGAGAGGAAACGGCTGATACGTTCATGACAAGTGTTCCTGGTGATAGCGTGGTTGAAAGTCTGCGCGGCAGGCCTTGAAAACGTGCGGGTACCGCGTTAGCCGCGACCGCTTACGGGCGCATAAAAGCATACTCCGCATCCGGATCGAGATTGTCCCGCACAAACTCGAGTTCGCTTGCAATATCGGCCACCTGGCGCGACTCGCGCCAGGTGCGAATTATCTCATCCAGCAGCAAGCGGCCAATCAACTCGGATTCGACGCCACTAGCTGCGGCCGCCGCCAGCAGGGAAGCGTAATGCGTTTCAACGAGCTGGCGCGCGGTATGCACTGGGTTTTCTCCTGGTAGTTGCCGTATGCGCGCCGGCGAAGGTCAGGCCGCGGCGCGTACCTCAAGAGGCTGCGGATTCAGCGCCTGCAGCGCGGGCAGCACCTCATTCGCGAACAGCCGCATGCTCTTCTCCGCAACATCAATCGGCATACTCCCGTATTTGAAGATGAACATGATCTCCTCAGTACCGAACGCCTCCGCAAGTTCGGTGGCGCGTTTGATCGTCTGCTCCGGCGTGCCCCACGGATGGGTATCGAAGAAACCGCGCAGGAATGGGGAGGGATCTGCTTGCAAGGCTTTCTGCATGGCGCCATAGGACTCGTAACCTTTGATGTCCCCTAGATGACTGCCGCGCAATTCGTAATGCCGCAGCGCCGAGTCGGCGTATTCGACCATATAGCGTTCAGCACCCTGCCGCGCCGCCGCAGTGCAGTCGGCCACATAGGTCCACAGCGCGAGCTTGGTTCGCGACGGCGCATGGCCGGCCGCGCGGTGGAACCGTGCATACTTACGCGCGGTTTCGAGCGAAAGACCCAGGCTCGTCGTCGGAATCACCAGCGGCCGAACGTTGTGCTTGGCAATGATTTCGACTGTCTCATCAGTGCCGCCGGCGCACCACAGATTCGCGCTGAGATCACGGTCAGGCTGCGGGCGCAACCGCAGATTCTTGATTTGGTAATGCTTGCCTTCGAAATTGCAGACGCCGGTGGCAAGGAGTTGACGCAATACCTGCAGTGATTCGTCAAACCGCTCGCGGGCCTCTGCCTGATCGATCCCGAGGCCCGCGTATTCCCGGCGCCCGAGGCCTCGTCCCACGCCACAGATAATTTCACGCTGGGGGCCGAGGAAAGCATCCAACATGTTCACGTCTTCGGCCACTCGCACCGGATTGTGCCAGGGCAGCACTGTCACCATCGTGCCGAGATCGATGCGCTTGGTGATCCCGGCGATATAGGTCAAATACTGCAGCGGATTAGTGACCATCGTATAGGGCGTGAAATGGTGTTCGATGGTCCATAACGCATCGAAACCGGTCTCGTCGGCAATCCGCGCGAGATTGATCTCCTCGTTGAATACTTCGCGGTCGGACTTCGACGGGCGCGCGGCTACGCGTTCGCCGCGCTCCTCCGCTTCGTAGCGATCCCAGTCGGTGTAATTCTGATTAAATACGGTGGCACCGATACGCATATTCTGTCGCTCTCCCGGGGTCTGCGTCACGAGGAAAAAGCTGGCGGTCCACCAGCCGCTGAGGCCTGACCGGTATCGCCTGCACTCCCCGCAACAGTTTGTGTTGCCGAATTTCGGTGCGCCGCCGACTTTGCGAAGGCCAGTGGATTCCTCACGCATGAATCCGCTGGTCGGTGTCCAGCCCCGGCCCGTGAACGGGCTGGATAACATTGCCATATTCAGCAAATGAGAAATTGATCTGGCGCAATCTTCCGTCACCAAAACTGCTTCCAATCCTATTCAGCAACATGCTAAGACGCGCCATCCAGCACGTGTGCGGTCCACTGCTCGACCCGCTAATAACCTTTCTTGCGTATAGATGCGATGAGGCTAGAGATCCAATACGGCTGGCTAATCTCGGCTGCGTAGAGAGTGGCATGATCCAATCATGCGAAGCGTTCGCCCGCGAGGATGCCGCGGTACCGTGACGGTGCCGTGAGCACCGGTAGCGCCAATTCATCCTCTTTTTATGAGGACCGCCCCGCGTTAAACAGCTCGATCAAATCCTGCATGCTGATTGTTCCGATTACATTCAAGTCGTCATCCAGCAGTTCGTACAAAACGCCGTCGCCGCGAATACTGAAAGCGATAATGACATCCTGGTCTCCCCCGCCTTCGCGATGTGGATCTTTGCTTGGCGGGCTTGAAGTCAGACTGCCGACCGCGCGAACTTCTTTGAGCGCCCCATTAGGGTGATAAAGCCGATGCTCGCCTTGGATGACGAAGGTATTGTTGTGCGCCAAATGTCGGTGAAGAACGATTTTCTCGTTGGCAGAGAATTTAAACAGCACATCGGCGATTTTGTTTTTTTCATCAATGTCGAGGATGGAAAAACGTAAATGCTCGAATTCGCCAAGCTTCTGCCAATCGATATTGCGATCATCAAATTTGAAGGCGGTCATATCTGTGTCCTTTCTGCCAAATCGAAGAAATCTACGCGGCAATACTTCCCCACGCGCGGATTGTTAAGCCGGAACGTCTGCTCACTACGGCTGTTGCCGTTCCAACTGCCGCCACTCACCGCTCGCTCCGTTATGCGGATTCACACTCGGATTATCCGTTCCCTGCACATTATTTTGCTGACCGATCCAGTAGTATTTATACGTGGTGGGCAGCTCTAGCGCCGGACCGGTGGCAACGCGTAGGAGAACGCCTGCCCCTGGCCAATGCGTGGTTCCGGCACCACCGGCTGGACCGGAACTAATTTGTTCATGGCGGCAGTCTCGTTCGCGGCCGCATTCCCGGGGTAAATCAGCAGCGACAGCAACGCCATGCGAAGTGCTTCGCCTGATAGCCAAGGCGTTTCCATGATTACTCCGTGAGGATTTGCGCCTAATTCCCGCGGAGGAAGCAAGACGGGTGGAATTACCAAACACGAAATCAGAGCATATCCTAACGTGCGACAGTCATCTGCACTGACGACCGGCGGATCATCACGCACCCGTGCCGATTTTAGTACCATGGCCGCATACCAATTCAATACAGTCCATTACGCCCATGAGCGACGACACTGAACACTCGATTCCCGCCGCGCTAATGCCGCGACAAGAGCAGGTAGATTACGACCTGGAGGCCGCGCTGTCGGCGGTGGTGTCGGTGCGGGCAAGCATTCCGGAGGATGCTTACACTGCGCAGATTCTTGGCACTGAACGCGCGGGACATGGCGTCGTGATCAGCGCCGAGGGGCTGGTCTTGACCATTGGTTACCTCATAACTGAAGCCGAGCAGCTGTGGTTATTCGATCAAACGGGACGCGCGGTGGCGGGCGATGTCGTGGCCTACGATTACGAAACGGGTTTCGGACTCATTCAGGCGCTCGGCAAACTTGGGGTGGCGCCACTCGAACTCGGCAGTGTGCAGGCACTTGCAGTCGATGATCCGGTCATCATCGCGGGCTACGGCGGGCGCAAGCAGGCGCTGCGGGCAAAAGTGGCGGCAATTGGTGAGTTCGCGGGTTATTGGGAATATCTTATCGAGAAGGCCCTGTTTACTGCGCCACCGCATCCCAATTGGGGTGGCGCGGCGGTGCTTGATCCGGCGGGTCGCTTGTGTGCAATTGGTTCGCTCTACATCGATCGCATCCTGCCCCACGGGACCGCTGTGGAAGGCAACATGAGCGTGCCGGTCGATCTGTTCAAACCGATCATGACCGAGTTGCTGTCCTTTGGTCGTACCTTAAAACCGCCACGGCCGTGGCTGGGAATGTTTGTTTCGCAAGTGCGCGACGCGCTGGTAGTGGCTGGCGTTTACGCGCACGCGCCAGCAGCCTCGGCCTTGCGCTCGGGTGATGTGGTGCGGGCGGTCGCGGGGTCCCCGGTCACTGCGCTTGCGGAGTTCTTGCGGCAGATCTGGGCCTGCGGTGAGGCGGGTGTCGATATCCCGCTCACGATCGAGCGTGAGCGACGGATCCTTGAGCTACGCGTGCGTTCAGTAGATCGCCGCAGCTTCTGGAAAAAACCTAGCTTGCATTAGGCTCATCCGCGTAACGGAGCTTTATAGGGCGGATGAGCGGCGTCAGCCGCGTTATCCGCCATCAATCGTCGGCTTACGCTCACGCTTATCTTAAATCGCCTCAGCGATCGCGCGGCCTAGATCGCTGGTTGTCGCTTTACCGCCGATATCCGGCGTGAGCGGCGCATGCGCAGGGCCGGCGATCAACACCGCTTTTATCGCATTGAAGATCGCGTCATGCGCTGCCTGATAGCCCAGAAACTCCAGTAGCAACGCGGCCGACCAAATCTGACCTATCGGATTCGCGATCCCCTTGCCTGCAATATCCGGCGCCGAACCGTGTACGGGTTCAAATAAACTTGGATAGCGACGGTCCGGATTAAGATTCGCCGAGGGTGCGATGCCAATCGTGCCGGTACACGCAGGTCCGAGATCGGACAGGATGTCACCGAATAAATTACTGGCGACCACCACATCGAACCAGTCCGGATGCAGCACGAAGTTCGCGGTGAGAATGTCGATGTGATATTGATCGACGCGAAGATCAGGATACTCGCGCGCCATTGCGGCCACCCGTTCATCCCAGAACGGCATGCTGATCGAAAGCCCATTCGATTTAGTGGCTGAGGTGAGATGTTTCTTGGGCCGCCGCGCGGCGAGTTCGAACGCATACTTCAGCACGCGATCAACCCCGGTGCGCGTCATCACGGTTTCCTGCACGACTATCTCACGCTCAGTGCCTTGGAACATGCGCCCGCCCATGTTGCTGTATTCACCTTCAGTATTCTCGCGCACTACATAGAAGTCGATTTCACCGGGTTGGCGATTCGCGAGCGGGGAGGTGATGCCAGGCATGAGATGAACTGGTCGCAAATTCACGTATTGATCGAACTCGCGCCGGAAAGTCAGAATCGACCCCCACACTGAAACATGATCCGGTACTGTGGCGGGCCAGCCGACCGCGCCAAAGAAAATCGCTTCATGCGCACCGATCTGATCCTTCCAGTCCACAGGCAACATCGCGCCGTGCTTGACGTAGTAAGCGCACGATCCAAAATCGAAGTGATCGAAGGCGAGCGAAATCTCAAACTTACGCGCAGCAGCTTCGAGTACGCGCAATCCTTCTGGGACAACCTCCTGACCAATCCCGTCTCCCGCGATCACGGCAATGCGGTGTGTGCTCATTATTTTCCTCACCTTTCTGCTGATGCGTGGCGCGCGCCACACTTTGCGACAATTAGATCTTGCGATCACGAATATCTGAACTAGACTTGAAACTAACACCCAGTGCGGTGGGCTTACCGCACAACGAGAGGCCGGAGCCGATGGATGATGCGAGCGTACGATCGCGCATCCGAACTGGCAAAAGCTAATGAGCCTTCGGGCCATTGCCTAATTAGGCAGCCAGGTGACGAACATCGCCTCCGTCATGTAGAGAGACCGCGTGTCGCAACCCAAACCCCGCCCCGGCGGGGTTTTATTTTACGGGGACTTCAGCGAAGTGCCTCCCGTAGTTTGCTCAAGTTCTGCACTGCTGAATAATCCTGCTCATCACACTTCGTCTTCGTTAACGTGTATCTCTGGTAATGGCGTGATCAATCGCGCCTCGTCATTACGGACATTCCCCACGGCGCTCCCGACTTTGTAATACGTCACCGGAATCGATTCTGGCGTGAGCCAAGCTTCTGCCGCACGCGCATCCGCCGCTAACCAAGGCTGCCAATCGTGGGTAGATAATACCCGCGGCTGGCGATCATGCACCTCGCGCACGATATCAACGGCTGCAGTGGTGATAATTGTGTAGCTGTACACCGGACCGCTCGTCGGATCCTGCCACTGTGACCATAGCCCTGCGAACATCATTGGATTACGCGCATCGCTCGCGTGAAAGTAATACGGCTGTTTGGTCTTCGGGCCAATCTCACGCCACTCGTACCAGCCGGTCACTGGCACCAGACAGCGCTGTCCTGCGCGCCAGGCCTGTCGATAGCTCGGCTTCTCCCGCACGCTCTCAGCGCGCGCGTTGATGGTCGAGTAAGCAATCTTTGGATCTTTCGCCCAGTTCGGAATGAGCCCCCAACGCATACTCCGGACACGGGGCTGGCCAGCGTCTAGTACCACCACCGGCAGCGACTGACTCGGCGCGATGTTGTAGCGCCTGACATCAGCTAGCGGGTTGGAGATGCGATCCACCCAGCCCTCGACCCAACCTGGATCGTCGCTGAGGAAAGGACCATAGAGCGCATAGCGACCACACATGGATGGCAAGTGTAAGAGGGTGAGCGGCAAATCGGGGACAGCCATCAATTTCCCCTCGCTGATCAGCTGGCCTTTTGAATTAAAGGTAAATATATTTATACCAATGAAAGACCTCACTCCCCGCCAAGCGGCCATTCTCGAATTCGTGACTGCACGCATTGGCGAGGAAGGGCTGCCGCCGACCCTGGCCGAGATTGCGGTGGCCTTTGGGTTTAATCAGGTTCACGCAGCACAGAAGCATCTGGCGGCGCTGGCAGCCAAGGGACATCTCGAGATACTGCCAGGCAAAGCCCGGGGTATCCGCCTTGCTGGCGCGCAGCCGCGCACCCGGCTGGAAACCTTGTCACTACCGATCTGGGGTCGCGTCGCGGCAGGCGCGCCGATTGGAGTCGCCGCAGAAGACGACGCCCAGCAAGTCCTGGTGGACCGCACACTGTTCACACCGACCCCGCATTACCTCCTCAAGGTGAAAGGGGATTCGATGCGCGATGAGGGAATCCTGGACGGGGATCTGATCGCTGTGCATCGCACACCCAGCGCTGAGAACGGCCAGATTGTGGTCGCCCGAATCGAAGACGAAATCACCGTCAAGCGTCTGCAACGCCACCCCGGCCGCATCGTGTTGATGCCCCGCAATCCAGACTATGCACCGATCGAAGTGCCGCGCGATGTCAGTTTCGCCATCGAAGGCCTGTACTGCGGCCTGGTCCGACGCGCATGAAAACCCCCTCCCCGGTGCTGTCCCCAGCCCTCGCGGCGCTGCTTCAGAAGCAACAACTCTGGCGCGGACCTGCACTGACCTGTGAGACGCCACTCGCCCATTGCGGCACAGGTTTACACGTGCTGGATGAGGCCTTGCCGCAGCACGGCTGGCCTGCCGCAGGTCTGGTCGAAATCTTGAGCGCCACTGACGGGCTTGGTGAATTGTCCTTGGTCTTGCCAGCGCTCGCGGCTTTGAGTGCGCAACAGAAACCCATTCTGGTGATCGCGCCTCCCTACCAGCCTTATGCCCCGGCCTGGCACCGTGTCGGCGTGCAGCTCGCCCAGTTGTATGTGCTTGAAACCACGGCCCTTGAAGCGTTGTGGACGATGGAGCAGGCCTTGCGGGCGGGCTGCTGTGGCGCAGTCCTCGCGTGGCCCATGCAGGTAGACGACAAAGCGCTGCGCCGCCTGCAAGTCGCGGCAGACAGCGGGCAGACCTTGGGCTTCGTGTTCCGTTCCTTGCAGGTCGCATGCAATCCTTCGCCGGCACCGTTGCGCGTGAGCGTGGAAAACACCCCGGCGGGCACTGCGCTGCGTATCCTGAAATGTCGCGGCCGCAATCCACCGCCAAACAGTATCCCGCTCCGTTCCGCGCTCTGATGCGAGTGCCACGATGCTCTGGGCTGCCATTGTTCTGCCGCACCTGGCACTCGATGGAGTGCTACGCCGCCATGCCACGCCCGAGCGCCCCCTCGCCCTCGTCACCGGACCGGCGCAACGCCGCACCCTGCTGGCCGTAAATCCCGCCGCGCATGCCGCAGGCTTGCGCCCGGGGCTTGGTCTCAATGCCGCACATGCCCTGCTTCCACAGTTTGAGCTCTGCGCATACGATGCAGCGCAAACTGCGCGTCTACTGCAATTGCTGGCGGCCTGGGCCTATCGTTACAGCTCACTGGTTTATCTCGATGGTGAGGATGTCATCGTGCTCGAAGTCGAAGCGAGCCTGGGCTTGTTCGGCCCCTGGCCGCGCTTTCAGCAGTTGCTCCGCGCCGATCTCCAGGCACTCGGTTTCCAGCATCGGATTGCGCTCGCGCCAACCCCCTTCGCGGCCTGTGTGCTGGCCCGTGCTTGCGATGGTGCAGTCGTCACTGATCTGGCACGCCTGCAAGAAGCCTTGGGGCCGGTCCCGTTACATGCTGCACGGTTACCAGCATCGCAAGTCAGCGCCTTCGCGAGTATGGGCATCCGCCAATTGCGGCAACTGTTCACTCTCCCCCGCGCAGGACTCGCCCGTCGCTTCGGCAACGAACTGCTGATCTCTCTCGAATACCTGCTCGGCGAACGCAGCGAGCTGCGCGACTACTATCAGCCACCGGATACCTTCGAGTCCCGCCTCGAGTTCAACTACGAGATAGCACATCACCCGGCGCTCCTGTTCCCCCTCAAGCGCATGGTGGGCGATCTCGCCACGTATCTCAGTCGCCGCGATGGCGGCGTGCAGCGCTTCGAACTGCGCCTGGTACACGCCGAACGTCCCCCCACTGCACTCACCTTGGGTTTGTTGAGTCCGACCCGCGATCCCAACCACTTGTTCGAACTCTGCCGGGTACGCCTCGAACGGGTGGTGCTGCCAGCGCCGATCCGCGGCCTGCAGTTGCTGGCGCGTGATCTACCGCCCTTCATCCCCGCCACGCGCGATTTGTTCGCCACGCGCGCCAGCGAGAGCGCCTCGTGGGCAAACTTACGTGAACGGCTGCGTGCACGGCTCGGCGATGCCGCGCTGGTCCAGTTGCAGCCACATGCTGATCCTCGCCCGGAATATAGCTCGCGCGCGGTGACTCAACTCACCGCAGAACCGGCGGCGCTGGACCTGCCTGCGCGACCGACTTGGTTGCTCCCCCAACCGATCCCCTGGCGCGCGCAAACAGCGCAGATCCTGCGCGGGCCCGAACGCATCGAAGCCGGGTGGTGGGATGGCGAGGATGTGCGCCGCGACTATTACGTGCTCGAGACCTCACACGGTCAGCGTGCATGGGTGTTCCGCCCGGCCGGTGTGCAGGAAGGAGCGTGGATGCTGCACGGCTGGTTCGCGTGACTGACTATGCCGAACTGCACTGCCTGACACATTTCAGCTTCGGGCGCGGCGCTTCCAGTGCGCGCGAACTTTTCGCACGCGCGCAGCGCAATGGTTATCACGCACTGGCCATCACCGACGAATGTACTTTCGCTGGCGTGGTGCGCGCACTTGAAGCCGCGCGCGAATTCAAAGTGCCGCTGATCGTCGGCACCGAAGTGACCTTGCAGGATGGCTTGAAACTTGTGTTGCTCGCCGAGAATGCTGCCGGGTATTCAAATCTGTGCCAGCTCATTACGCATGGCCGACGCCGCGCGCTCAAGGGTTCCTACACCCTGACCCGCGCTGATCTCGCGGCCAGTCTGCTGGGTGTTCTCGCGTTATGGATCCCCGCTTATTCGCGCGCCGAGCTCGCGCCCACCGCGACCGCACTCAGCGACGGGCAGTGGGTCCGCAAGATCTTCGGCCCCCGCGCGTGGCTCGCAGTAGAACTGCATCGCGGTGCGGATGACGCCGCGCGCCTGCGTGCACTGCTCGCCCTGGCGCACGCGACGCAACTGCGCCCCATCGCCACCGGCGATGTGCATATGCATGAGCGTCGTCGCCGCGCGGTGCAGGACACGCTAACCGCGATTCGCCACCACACCACCGTAGCGGCGGCGGGTGCCTATCTCTTCCCGAACGGTGAACGCCATCTGCGCACCCGCACCGCACTGTCCGCGATCTACCCAACCACGCTGCTCACGGAAACGCTCGCGATTGCCAAGCGCTGCACCTTCGATCTCGGTCAGCTCAACTATGAATATCCGCATGAGCTGGTCCCTGTCGAACACACGCCGGCCAGCTGGCTGCGCGTATTAACCGCCCAAGGCGCTACCTGGCGCTGGCCAGCAGGGACCCCCGCTGCGGTGTGCGCGCAGATCGAACACGAACTCGCGTTGATTGCCGAACTGCGTTACGAAGCCTTCTTTCTGACGGTGCACGATGTGGTGCGCTTTGCACGCAGCCGCGGCATTTTGTGCCAGGGTCGCGGCTCAGCGGCGAATTCGGCCGTGTGCTTTGCGCTGGGGGTGACCGAAGTCGATCCCGCGCATCACAGCATGCTGTTCGAACGCTTCATCTCCAAGGAACGGAATGAGCCGCCCGATATCGATGTCGACTTCGAGCATGAGCGACGCGAGGAAGTCATCCAGTATCTCTACGAGAAATACGGCCGCGAGCGCGCAGCCCTGGCCGCGACCGTGATCTGCTATCGCGCGAAAAGCGCAGTGCGCGAAGTTGCGAAAGCGCTTGGCCTACCCACTGACCAGGTCGAACAACTGAGCCGCGTGTTCGCCTGGTGGGATGGCACGACTGATCTTGCAGCACGTTTGCGCGAACGCGGTTTCGAGCCGACCAGCCCGGTGCTGCGCCGGATCCTGGCCGTCACCCGTGAGCTGCTCGACGCGCCACGCCACCTCTCGCAGCATGTCGGTGGCTTTGTGATCTCTGAACAACCGCTGCATCACCTCGTGCCGGTCGAGAACGCCGCGATGGCGGAGCGCACCATCATTCAGTGGGACAAGGACGATCTCGAAACGCTCGGCCTGCTCAAAGTTGATTGCCTGGCGCTCGGCATGCTGACCTGCGTGAGTAAATGCCTCGCGCTGTTGCGCAGTGTACGTGGCCGCGAACTCACCCCTGCGACAATTCCGCCGGCAGATCCCGCGACCTACGCGATGATTCAGCGTGCAGATACGGTGGGGGTGTTTCAGATCGAGTCGCGCGCGCAGATGGCGATGCTGCCGCGCTTGAAGCCTGCCAATTTCTACGATCTCGTGATCGAAGTCGCGATTGTTCGCCCGGGTCCCATCCAGGGCAAGATGGTCCATCCGTACTTGCGACGTCGGCAGGGTCTGGAGCCGGTGATTTATCCGTCGGAAGCATTGCGGGTGGTGTTCGAACGCACCTTGGGCGTGCCGCTCTTTCAGGAACAAGTGATGCAACTCGCAATCGTCGCTGCGGGCTTCACCCCCGGCGAAGCCGATCAACTGCGCCGCTCAATGGCGGCCTGGAAGCGTCGCGGGGGATTGGAGTATTTCCGTGACCGGATCATGGAAGGCATGACGGCACGCGGCTATAGCACGGAGTTTGCCGCGCAGGTCTTCGAACAAATCAAAGGCTTCGGCAGTTACGGTTTCCCGGAATCGCATGCCGCGAGCTTCGCACTGATCACCTATGTGAGCTGCTGGTTGAAATGCCACGAGCCGGCGGCCTTCACCTGCGCCCTGCTGAACTCGCAGCCCATGGGCTTCTACTCGGTCAATCAATTGCTGCAGGATGCGCGACGCCACGGTCTGGAGGTGCGACCGATCGATGTGCGTTTCAGCACCTGGGATTCAACCTTGGAAGCGCAACCAACTGATCTCTCGCGCCAACCCGCCCTGCGCTTGGGCTTACGCGAGATTACAGGCCTGGCCGAGGAAGCAGCCCAGCGCATCGTAGCGGCACGTCGGGTGGCCGCTTTCGCCGATGTTCATGATCTGTGTCACCGCGCCGAGCTTGAAGCCCGGGCCCGCAGCTTGCTCGCAGATGCCGGCGCGCTGCGCGGGCTGGCCGGTCATCGCCATCGCGCGCGCTGGGCCGTGCAAGGCGTGGAACCCGCGCGACCCTTGCTCGATCACGCGCTACCTGAAGCGCCGATTTCGTTGCCGGTGCCGAGCGTTGGCGAAACTGTCCTGGCCGATTATGCGAGTACTGGTCTTACCTTGGGGCCGCATCCCTTGCGCGTGCTCCGCGCGCAATTACGCGCGCAACAGTGCCGGCCTTCACGTGAATTGAAAACTCTGCCGCATGGCACAGCGGCGTGCTACGCCGGACTGGTGACGATGCGGCAACGGCCGTCCACCGCGAGCGGCACCACCTTCGTGACCCTCGAAGATGAGGATGGCATGGTCAATGTGGTGGTGTGGCCCGCGCTCGCCGAACGGCAGCGACGGGTATTGCTGGAAGCTAAATTGCTGCGCGTGGAAGGGCGTCTTGAAGCGGCCGATGGCGTGCAGCATTTGATCGCTGCGCAGCTTACAGATCTCAGTCCACTGCTCGGTTTATTGGACGTGCGCTCGCGGGATTTTCATTAATCGAATTTATAGCGGTGCCCTTAACTGGAAATCGTGCTGCCGCCATCAATGACGAAATTCTGCCCGGTGGTGAAACTGCCCGCTCTCGCCGCCAGATATACCGCTATGCCGGCCACTTCTTCCGGCTCCCCAATGCGTCGTAACGGATCATGCGCCGTGCGGCGGGCCAAGGTATCGGGGTTTTCCCACAACGCACGTGCGAAGTCGGTTCGGATCAGGCCGGGCGATATGGCATTGACCCGGATATTGTCGGGACCATTCTCAAACGCGAGGTTCCGCACGAGTTGAAGGTCAGCAGCTTTAGAGATGCAATACGCGCCCAGTTGACCATGCCCTTTCAGACCGCCCACCGAGGACACAATAATGATGACGCCATCCTTACGCGCCTTCATTTCTGGTAGCACCAGTTGTGCGAGCCAGTGATTGGCCAGGATGTTGACGTTTAAAATCTTCTCGAAGGCGCTGTCCGGCAGTTGGCTCATGGAGCCATAGTGCGGATTAACCGCCGCGTTACACACCAAAATATCGATTTTGCCCAGTTTGTCGCGCGTTTCTTGCACCAGTCGCACGAGTTCCTGCTTGGTACTGATATTCGCCGGGATCGCGACTGCGCCGCCTGGCCCGGCCGCGAGTTCAAGGTTGATCGCTGCCGCAACTTCGCTGCACACCTCGCCCTTGCGACTGCAAATAACCACTTTGGCGCCCTGCCGCGCCATCGCTTCGGCAATCGCCCGGCCAATGCCCTTGCTGGAGCCCGTGATGAGGGCGGTTTTGCCGGTGAGATCGAATAAATCGTGCGCCACAACAGGTTCTCTTTCTCGATTGGCGCTCCCTAGGGGACTCGAACCCCTGTTTTCGCCGTGAGAGAGGGAATATATAGTCCTCGGTAGACTTCAGTCAACAACGTAAACTCCGAATATCCTTCATAAACAGTCTTTTTTAGCCTACCGTTGTCTACCTAAGTCTTGCACCATGTCCGTGACATCTGCGTG
>CAMATU010000081.1 GCA_945861225.1 Klebsiella pneumoniae | reverse complement strand
GTGCTCCAGCGCGTGGGACAACATCCGGCTGCACGAGTGGCTGAGCTGACGCCTCGGCAATGGAAGATTCATTTCGCCGATAATCCGCTGCGCTCTGATTTATACGGCCTGCCCACCTAAGCAAGGACGCCGCGTAGTTACCGGTTACGATCGTCGCGCCGAATACGCCGCGCTGAATTTTGCGATTTCTGGCAAGCGCGACCTGCGTATTCACCTCGCTGAGGATCTGCTCTTTCTTCGGTGGCTTGGTTAGAAACGCCGCCGTCCCTAAGTGGGTGGCTTTTACTGCGTCCGGGATTTGCGCCTGCCCACTCAGCATGATGACCGGCAAAAAAGGATAGAGTGCCTGCACCTGAGTGAGGAGCGCCATTCCGTCCATCCCCTCCATGCACAGGTCGGTAATGACGACGTCCGGTCGCGCGATCGACAGCTGGGTCAGCGCATCGCGGCCAGAAGATACCGCCCTCGGCGTATATCCCGCACTGGATAACCATGCTGAAAGCAGCCGCAAAATGTCCTGGTCGTCATCCACCAATAACACGGTCCCTACGCTCTTGGTCATTTCATCCATGCGTCCAGGATTCTCCGGTTGAGCTTAAGCTGTTTACTCCACGGTCACTGATTTCGCCAGGTTTCTCGGCTGATCGACATCCGCCCCCTTGAGCACCGCCACGTGATATGCCAGCAACTGGAGGGGGATCGTGTACACGATGGGGGCGATGATATCGGCCACCGAGGGAATCGGTATCACCTGGAAACCTGCCCGCTCAGGCACATTCACCTGCGAGTCTGCGAATACATAGAGAGCGCCTCCGCGCGCCCGCACTTCCTCCAAATTCGACTTTAGCTTCTCAAGCAATTCGTTGTTGGGCGCAATTGCGACCACCGGCATTTCGTCGTCCACCAGCGCCAACGGCCCATGTTTCAACTCACCTGCAGGATACGCCTCGGCGTGGATATAGGAGATTTCCTTGAGTTTGAGGGCACCTTCCATCGCAATCGGGAACATTGAGCCGCGTCCCAGATAGAGCATGTGATGCTTGTTGACGAAGGACTCTGCCAAGGTCGCGATGGCATCGTTCAACTCAAGGGCCAAATTGGCTTTACCGGGTAGACTTTCGAGGAGCGAGACGAGCTCGGCTTCGCGATTCGTGTCGATTCCATGCCGACGTCCCAGCGCGATGACCAACAACATCAGTGCCACCAGCTGTGTGGTGAACGCTTTAGTGGATGCGACCCCGATTTCAGGACCCGCCCGGGTCAACAACACCAGCTCCGACTCGCGGGTCAATGAGCTCTCGGGGACGTTACAGATGGCCAAGGTATGCGCATAGCCGTTTTTCTTCGCTTCACGCAGAGCCGCTAACGTATCGGCGGTTTCGCCCGACTGCGAAATCGTCACGAATAACGAATTAGGCGTGATGACGGCGCGACGATATCGATACTCGCTTGCGACCTCCACCGTGCAGGGGATGCCGGCGATCCCCTCGAACCAATAACGCGCCACCATCCCGGCATGATAGCTCGTGCCACAAGCCACAATCGTCACGGAATTAATCTTGTCGAGCTTTTTGGCGGCGTCTCGCCCAAAGCTTTCATCGAGCACTTTGCCTTCAACGATGCGGCCTTCGAGCGTTTCGGCAAGTGCTCTGGGTTGCGTAAAGATTTCCTTGAGCATGAAATGTCGATAACCAGATTTCTCGGCAGCGTCGGCCGTCAGCCGTGAAATCGTTTCGGGCCGCTGCACGATGTTGCCCGCCACGTCATAGATGACGACCTTCTCGCGCGTGATATCCGCCAGATCCCCATCTTCAAGAAAGATGAAACGCTGCGTGACAGGCAACAACGCGAACACATCCGAAGCAATAAAATTCTCACCAATGCCAAGGCCAATGACCAATGGGCTACCGCGGCGCGCCGCCACGAGGCGTCCGGGACAACCTTTCGCGATGACCCCAAGTGCGAAAGCGCCGTCTAGCACCTGGGTCGCCTTTTGCACGGCCACCAGCAGATCCACGCCGGTGCTCAGATAGCGGTGAATTTCATTAACCGCTACTTCAGTATCCGTTTCCGATGAAAATTCGTAGCCGTCAGCGAGTTGCGTGCGGCGGAGTTCACCATGGTTTTCGATAATCCCGTTGTGAACTAACGCGACTAGGTCGCCACTCATATGCGGATGTGCGTTGCGTGTGCTTGGTGCGCCATGGGTTGCCCATCGCGTGTGCGCAATCCCGAGGCTGCCTTCGAGCGCGTCTTCTTCCAGGATTTGTGCGAGACCAGCCACTTTTCCGAGTACGCGCCGACGCTCAATGTCATGCGTGGCCGAGATCACTGCCATACCAGCGGAATCATAACCGCGGTATTCGAGACGCCTAAGCCCTTCGAGCAGGATTGGGGCCACAAATCTTTGCGCTACTGCACCAACGATTCCGCACATAAATATTTGATCCAGGTTAAATAATATTCCGCACCGAGTGGGCGCTCGCCAGCCTCTGCGTGCCCAGCCGGAACTTTCGCACTCGCTTGTGTAGCGGCCTCAAGGCATTGACCTTTCGGAAATTTGGCGGCTGCGGGGCTCGCGCGCCGCGTTCACTTTGATATCGGACAGCGTCGCTGGAGGATTCTGGGCGTCGGGGTGATTATCTGCAGCATCGGCCCTCCGCACGCTGCAAGCTCCTGGGAATTTTCCAAACTTAAAAGACGTTAGGCCATCAGCACACATAGCCGGACGGCCATCGGGTAGATCCATCGGCAAGTACGCCCGACGCGTGGCTATGGCGCGGCGGTCCTTCCGACGGTTAGCTGCCGTTACGCGACCTGCGGGAACCAGGCCTTTGAGTTCGGCAAGACCGAGGATACGCAAGCGTCAACCTCGCTGTCGCATTAGATATGGTCGGGGCGGCGAGATTCGAACTCGCGACCCCCGCAACCCCATTGCGGTGCGCTACCAGGCTGCGCTACGCCCCGACGGAAAACGATCTAATGACTTTACTAATGAACGACAGCTCGCCGGTTACGCTGCCAACATTTGCTGTCCGGCTTCAAACAGAGGGCCTGGCGCCATGTCATCGGCGCAAGATGTCCAGGACTTCTTCGAGTTCAATTCTGAGTTGACGCACGATTTGCTGGCTCATGCTGCTATCGGCCTTGACCTCATCACCCGCAAGCCGTTGGCGAGCGCCGCCGATGGTAAAGCCATGCTCATACAGAAGACTGCGAATTTGCCGGATTAAAATGACATCTTGTCGCTGATAGTAGCGACGATTACCCCGCCGTTTGATTGGCTTGAGTTGCGGGAACTCTTGCTCCCAATAGCGCAGAACATGGGGTTTGACCGCGCATAAATCACTCGCTTCGCCAATCGTGAAGTAGCGTTTGCCAGGGATAGCGGGCAGGACGTTATTGTTCGATGCTTCCAGCATAGGCTTCCACTCTTGCTTTCAATTTCTGCCCGGGCCTGAAGGTCACCACCCGTCGCGCGGAAATTGGGATTTCCTCGCCGGTTTTGGGATTCCGCCCTGGACGCTGGTTTTTATTTCTAAGATCAAAGTTTCCGAAACCAGACAGCTTCACTTGCTGGCCGAGTTCGAGGGACGCACGGATTTCTTCGAAAAATGCTTCGACGAGTTCCTTGGCCTCTCGTTTATTGAGGCCAAGGTCCTCAAAAAGACGCTCGGCCATGTCGGCTTTGGTTAACGCCATATCTAGATTCTCAGCGTAGCCCCTAGCTCGCGCCCTAGGAGATCCACGATTTCGCTCACGGCCGCTTGAACTTGACTGTCTGTAAGAGTGCTGGATGGCGCCTGAAAAATCAAGCCCAAGGCAAGGCTTTTTTTGTCGGAATCAATACCTTGCCCTCGATATACGTCAAACAACTGAAGGTCCTTGAGTAGCACCCCACCAGCACGCACCACGCACTCGACGACCGCACTGGCCATGACGGTCTCCGACACGATAAGCGCAATATCCCGGCGTACCGACGGAAACTTAGAAAAAGGTTTGAAGGTGGCAGGCCGAGCGTCACTAAGCGCATCAACAGCCAACTCAAAAACGATGGGTTTCCCCAATATATTCAATGAGTTCAGCACTTTAGGGTGGATTGATCCGAGGCTGCCAATCAGCTGGTTGCCATACCTAATCGCGGCGGACTCACCCGGATGCAAACCATCGATTAATGCTGCCTCGAACACTACGCCGGGTAAACCACTCACTGACAAGAGATTTAAAACATCTTGTTTAACATCGAAAAAATCAATCTTTCGCGCCGCCATCCCCCATTGTTCAGGGGCGGCGTTGCCGACTGCAATGCCAGCAATCCGGTTGAGCTGCCGCAGTTCCTGGTCTGTTTGCTGAAAGATCATCCCGATTTCAAACAATCGCAAGGATGACACTTGGCGATTTTGATTGTGGGCAAGTGCGGCGAGCAAGCCTGGCCACAGCGACGAGCGCATAACGCCCATCTCTCTGGAGATTGGATTTGTCAGTCCGAGTTCCTTTAACGACCCAGCAAAGAGTCTCCAGTGCTTCTGTGACACGAAACTGTAAGTCACCGCCTCGAAATACCCTGAGGCGACTAATTGCGCACGCAGCAGGGCGGTATTCGACGCAGTGTGAGGAGGGCGCGCAACGTGGCGTTCGAAATTCGGGTTGGTCGCGGGGATTACGGTGTAACCGCGCAACCGCGCCAGTTCTTCAACCAGATCGACCTCTTGCGTGAGATCGAAGCGATAGGTAGGCGGGGTCACTTGCCAGGTGGCTCCATCCTCGGTGACGGACATGTTCAAGCGCTTGAAAATATCGCGCGCCTCGGGCTCCGAAAGCGCCATGCCGAGCAAAGCGTTTGCGCGCGTTAAGCGGAACGCGATGGTCTGCGGCCGGGGCACTAACGCCGAGATTTCGGTGAGGGCAGTGGGTCCTGGGTCGCCCCCGCAAAGGTCGACCAATAATTTGGTCGCGAACTCAACCGCCCTTTCCTGACCAGTGGGATCGACACCTCTTTCAAAACGATGTGCCGCATCAGTGTGGAGTTTTGCTTTGCGCGCAGTCCCTGCAATCCGAATCGGATCGAAATAAGCGCTTTCAAGAAATATTCGCGAGGTGGCCTTATGAACTCCGGTCGCGGCGCCACCCATGATGCCGGCTAAGGCGACTGGCACCGCGTGATCGGCGATCACCACGGATTCCTCATCGAGCTCGAGGGTAGTGCCATCCAGCAATCGAAGCGATTCGCCTTGCCGCGCCACGCGCACGCAAATTCCGCCCTGTAGCGCATCTAAATCAAACGCATGCATCGGTTGCCCCACAGCAAGCATGACGTAGTTAGTGATATCCACCACGGGATTGATCGACCGGATACCGCACCGACGGAGCCGCTCGCGCATCCATAGCGGCGTCACCGCAGCGCAATTCACCCCTTCAATTACGCGTCCCACATAGCGTGAACAAGTCGCACTCGCCGTTAACTCTACCGCGAAAGAGGCTGTGGTAGTGGCAGGAACCTGCGGCGTGGAAGCAGACTGCACGCTTATCGATTCAAGCGCCGCAATCTCACGTGCAACCCCTAACAGAGACAGGCAGTCGCCGCGGTTGGGGGTTAGGTTCAGCTCAATAATCGAATCCGTCATGGACATCTGCGCGCTTAAGTTGTCGCCAACTTTGGTTGAGTCAGGCAACTCTAGAAGCCCAGCGTCATCGTCACCAAGTCCAAGTTCTCGCGCCGAACACAACATCCCGTTTGAAGATTCGCCACGGATCCTTGTCGTGGTGACTAGCGTGCCGTCCGCAATTCTGGCGTCGGGCAACGCAAGGCAGGTGATCAGCCCGACGCGCACATTTGGCGCACCACAGACAATCTGGTGATTTCCATGGTGGCCAGCATCGACCTGACAAACTACCAGCCGCTCGGCTTGCGGATGTTGCCGCACCTCTTTGACCTGCGCGGAAACGACATTGTCGAGCGAATACTGAACACGTTCACAAGCCTCCACCTCAAGACCTGCCATGGTCAACGATTCACATAGCGCCTCAAGCGGACGCGTAAGCGGCACAAGCTCTGCAAGCCATTCAGTAGTGAGTTTCATCGCGATAATTAACGAAGGGTAGGGCTATATCGAGCTAAGCAAACTGTTGGAGGAATTGCAGATCATTCTCAAAGAACAGCCTCAAGTCGTTTACGCCATAACGCAACATCGCGAGTCGCTCCACGCCAAGGCCAAATGCGAAACCTCGATAGCGCTCACTATCGATACCTACATTCTGCAATACATTGGGATGAACCATTCCGCAGCCGAGGACTTCGAGCCAGCCCGATAAGCCGTGGGCCGAAGGCAGCTTGATATCCACTTCAGCAGACGGCTCAGTGAACGGAAAATAAGAGGGCCTGAAACGAATTTCCAAATTCTCGGTGGCGAAGAACGCACGCAGAAACTGATGCAACAACCCTTTGAGGTCGCTCATTGAGGCGGTCTCATCGACCAATAAGCCCTCAACCTGATGAAACATTGGTGAATGCGTTTGATCGTAGTCGCAGCGATACACGCGACCCGGGGCAATAATTCTGAACGGCGGCGAGCGCCCGGCCATCACCCTAATCTGTACCGGCGAGGTATGCGTTCGGAGCAAGCGGCCGTCCGGGAAGTAGAAGGTGTCGTGCATGGCCCGTGCGGGGTGATGCGACGGAATATTTAGCGCTTCGAAATTGTGGTAGTCGTCCTCTATTTCGGGACCTTCGACAGTTTCAAAGCCGGCGAGCACAAACAATTTTTCGATTTCCTGCAAGGCTAATGTCACTGGGTGCAAGCCGCCGCGACCCTGACCACGTCCAGGCAGCGACACATCAATACGCGACGCCGCAGCAGCCAAGACAGCGCTTTCTTCCAATAATTCGCGCCGTGCCGCAAGGGCATCCGCTATTGATTGCTTTAGCGAATTAATTTCATTGCCGGCGTGCGGTCGTTGGTCTGGCGGCAGTGCGCCAAGCCCTTTCAAGAGTTCCGTTACTACGCCTTTTTTCCCAAGGTATTTAACCCGCACTGAGTCCAGTTCGGCCAAATTTTGCGCCTGTTCGGCTTCGCTCAACGCGGCGCGCAGATGCGACGAAGGATTTTCAGACATGGGATTTCTACTTTTCGTTGGCGTAGAAATGAATTAGGGGAAAGGTTTGGCCTTTCCCCTAAAGATTCAGCACCCGGCTGTACGTGCGAGTTACGCCGCTAGTGCCGCTTTTGCGTGCCCTACTAACTCGGCAAACGCCGGTTTGTCATTCACCGCCAGATCCGCCAGCACTTTGCGGTCAAGCTCGATTGACGCGCGTAGCAGTCCATTAATGAAACGGGCGTAATTTAGCCCATGCTCGCGTGCAGCTGCATTTATCCGCACGATCCACAGTGCGCGGAATTCGCGCTTACGCTGTTTGCGATCCCTATATGCATACTGGCCCGCCTTGGTGACGGCCTGTATCGCCACTCGATAAACGTTTTTACGCCTGCCGTAGTAACCCTTCGCGCGCTTCAGAACCTTCTTGTGGCGCGCATGGGCGATCGTGCCACGCTTTACTCTTGCCATTAGTGCTTAATCCTATCGAGCTAGTGATTCGGTAGCAGCTGCAGAACCTCACGGTGATCTGCTGCCGCAACCAAGGTGTTGCCCCGCAATTGGCGTTTACGCTTCGCGGATTTCTTGGTCAGGATATGACGTTTGTGCGATTGGCGTCGCTTAAAGCGTCCTGTCCCCGTTTTTGCGAAGCGCTTGGCGGCACCTCGATTGGTTCGAATCTTCGGCATAAAAATTTCCGCTTAAAAAATCTGTCACTTAATCGGCTGCGTTGCTAATGTTTTTTGGGCGCGATCAGCATAACCATCTGCCGCCCTTCGAGCTTCGCGTGCTGCTCCACAATCGCCAGCGTCGCCAAGTCGCCCTCGACGCGCTGCAGCATAAGCGCGCCTAAATCTTGATGTGCCATTTCGCGCCCGCGAAAGCGTAGCGTGATTTTGACTTTGTCACCCTCTTCGAGGAAACGTTTAACGTTCCGCATCTTGATGTCGTAGTCGCCATCATCAGTCGCGGGGCGCAGTTTGATTTCTTTGATCTGGGTCTGCTTCTGCTTGCGCTTCGCAGCGTGCTTTTTCTTATTCAGCTCGAACAAGAACTTGCCGAAATCCATCACTCTGCACACCGGCGGTTCCGCCGTAGGCACAATTTCGACCAAATCCAAGCCGCTCTCTTGCGCTTGTCGGCGGGCTTCAGAAATTGGGACTACCCCTACATTCTGGCCGTCTGCTGCAATGAGACGCACCTGTGGGGTAGAAATCTCGTCGTTTACGCGGTTCTTTTTATCAGAAACGATAACCCAGTCCTCCTAAGATTCAGCACCTCGCCGCGCAATGTCTGCTCCCAAGCACGTCGAGAATTGGGCAATTGCCATAGTACCTAGGTCCTCACCGCCGCGTGTCCGAACAGCCACCGTGCGGCTTTCGACCTCGCGTTCCCCGATCACGAGTAGATAAGGGATTCGTTGCAGCGTGTGCTCGCGGATTTTAAGCCCGATCTTCTCGTTTCTCAAGTCCGCGATGGCCCGGAATCCTTGATTTTCCAAGGATTCTGAAACTTCGCAGGCAAACTTCGTAAAACGCTCGGTGATGCTCAGCACTGCAACCTGCACCGGCGCCAACCAGCTGGGCAAGATTCCCGCGTGGTGCTCAATCAAAATCCCGATGAACCGCTCCAGCGAGCCAAGGATTGCCCGATGCAACATAACGGGCGCGCGGCGGGTGTTGTCGTCAGTGACGTATTCCGCGCCAAGTCGTGTCGGCAATGAGAAGTCGAGCTGAATAGTGCCGCACTGCCAGACTCTGCCAATTGAATCGCGCAGTGAAAATTCGATCTTGGGGCCATAAAAGGCGCCTTCTCCAGGCTGCAATTCCCACGCGATCCCTCTACTGTCCAACGCCTGTCTCAAGGCCTGTTCCGACTTATCCCAGGTTTCATCGGTCCCTACGCGCTTGGCCGGCCGTGTCGAAAGCTTGATTTGAATGTCGCGAAAGCCGAAATCCTCGTAAACCACAGTTAGGAGTTCAATAAAGGCCGCGACTTCGTCCTGTATCTGTGCCTCTGTACAGAAAATATGGGCATCGTCCTGCGTAAACGCGCGCACTCGCATTAACCCATGCAGTGCGCCGGATGGCTCGTTACGGTGACACGCACCGAACTCCGCCATGCGTAGTGGAAGGTCGCGGTAGCTCTTGAGTCCCTGATTAAAAATTTGCACGTGCCCGGGACAATTCATCGGCTTGACGGCGAACTCACGCTCTTCGGAGTCCGTGACGAACATATTCTCGCGGAAATTTTCCCAATGCCCTGAACGTTTCCACAGATTGGAATCCAGGATCTGGGGACATCGAACTTCGCGATATCCGTGCTTTCTAAGCACACTGCGCAGGTACTGTTCAATCTGCTGCCAGAGTGTCCAGCCGCGTTCATGCCAAAACGCCATGCCGGGAGCGTCTTCCTGGAAATGAAACAGATTGAGCTGTTTGCCCAGGCGCCGATGATCCCGCTTTTCCGCTTCCTCCAGGCGCTTGAGATAGGCCTCCAAGGACTTGGGATCACTCCACGACGTGCCATAAATTCGCTGAAGCATCGCGTTGCGGGAGTCCCCGCGCCAATACGCGCCGGCAATTTTAGTTAACTTGAACGCACGCAATTTACCCGTACTCGGGACGTGTGGTCCGCGACACAGATCGGTAAATTCACCCTGGGTGTAAAGCGAAAGATTTTCTGACTCAGGGATTGAGCGAATAATCTCGGCCTTGTAGTGTTCACCGAGCGACTCAAAATACTCCACGGCATGATCGCGCGCCCACACCTTGCGCTCAACGGGCTGATCTTGCGCGGCCAGCTCAAGCATTTTCGCCTCGATCGCGGCCAGATCCTCCGGTGTAAAGGATCTTTCAAACGCGAAGTCATAGAAGAAACCATCTTCTATGACCGGACCGATTGTCACCTGAGCAGAGGGATAAAGTCGCTTCACGGCCTGCGCGAGCAAGTGCGCCGTGCTGTGACGGATAATCTCTACCCCCTCTGGCTGACTGGCAGTAATGACACTCAGCGTGGCATCTGCGTCGATTACATAGCTCGTGTCCACCAATTGACCGTTAACCCGGCCCGCTACGGCGGCTTTGGCGAGTCCACGGCCTATCGCCAACGCAACATCCGCCACCGTAACTGGCGAATCGAATTGCCTAATAGAGCCGTCAGGTAAAGTTATCGCAGGCATTTTCAGGATTCCTCGGTGACCTGTACGAGGGGTCATTTAGCCGAATCAACGCAGGCAGCTCGCGCGGTCGCGCGAGCCTTACGAAAAAGGGCATTAATTTGGTAGGCGCGATTGGACTCGAACCAACGACCCCCACCATGTCAAGGTGGTGCTCTAACCAGCTGAGCTACGCGCCTGTCGCAAATTTAGGGGCGCGAGCATATCCGAATTCACCGCTTCACACTAGCTTACTCGGCATTCCCAATTGAATGGCCTTCAAGACCTGAATGTCATCGCGAATGCGCGCAGCCTCTTCGAACTCAAGATCTCGTGCGCGGGCATACATTTCCACTTCCAGCTTCTTAAGTCGCGTGGCCGCCTGCTCGGGACTGAGAGCGCGGTAATCCTCGCCAGTCTCTGCGACACGCCGACCGGGCGCGCGGCGCCCGGAGCCAGGAATCGCGTAGGCACCCTCCATGATATCGGTGACGCTCTTCGTGATCCCCTTCGGCGTAATGCCGTGCTCCAGATTGAAAGCTGCTTGCACCGCGCGACGTCGATCCATTTCACTCAGTGCGCGTTGCATTGAACCCGTGTGCTGATCCGCATACAGAATCGCCCTACCCGCGATATTTCGTGCTGCCCTACCCACCGTTTGGATTAGCGAGCGATCAGAGCGCAGGAAGCCTTCTTTGTCGGCGTCTAGAATTGCAACCAACGAGACTTCGGGAATATCTAACCCTTCACGCAGCAAATTGATGCCTATCAGTACATCAAACTCCCCGAGCCGAAGGTCGCGGATAATTTCTACGCGCTCAACAGTATCGATATCCGAATGCAGGTAACGAACTCGCACGCCATGCTCTGCCAGATAGTCGGTCAGATCTTCGGCCATGCGCTTGGTTAAAGTTGTTACCAACACGCGTTCCTTACGCGCAGCGATGATCTTGATTTCAGAGAGCAGATCATCAACCTGCGTCGCGGCCGGACGAATTTCCACCAGCGGATCAAGTAGTCCGGTCGGTCTGACTACTAATTCAACAACCCGCCCAGAACGCTCTGCCTCGTAGGCGCCTGGTGTCGCAGAAACAAATATCGTTTGCGGCGCAAATTTCTCCCACTCATCGAAACGCAGGGGTCGGTTGTCCAGCGCGCATGGCAGGCGAAATCCATACTCGACAAGATTTTCTTTGCGGGCGCGATCACCGCGATACATTCCCCCGAGTTGCGGAATCGTAACGTGACTTTCATCGACTACCAGCAAAGTGGTTGCCGGCAAATATTCAAACAGCGTCGGTGGCGGCTCGCCCGGCTTGCGGCCAGACAAGTGGCGTGAGTAATTTTCAATGCCCGAGCAGTAGCCAATTTCGGCCATCATCTCGATATCGAAACGCGTGCGCTGTTCAAGGCGTTGCGCCTCAACAAGCTTGCCGACATCCCGCAATACCTGCAGCCGCTCGCGAAGCTCTTCTTTGATCACATCAATCGCGCCGAGAATTTTCTCGCGACTCGTGACGTAGTGAGATTTTGGATAGACCGTAAAGCGCGGCAACTGTCGCATAACCTCCCCAGTCAACGGGTCGAACTGGGAAATTGCTTCGATTTCATCATCGAACAACTGGACACGCAGCGCGTCGCGCTCTGACTCTGCGGGATAAATATCGATTACGTCTCCCCGCACGCGATAAGTCCCGCGGCCGAGTTCCAGATCGTTACGTACATACTGCAATTCAGTCAGGCGCTTCAGGATTTGCCGTTGACTAACCTTGTCGCCGCGCCGCAGGTGCAGCACCATCGCGTGATATTCGCCCGGGTCACCCAGGCCATAAATTGCTGACACTGTCGCAACTATGATCGTGTCGGGTCGCTCCAGGAGCGCTTTCGTCGCCGACAACCTCATCTGCTCGATGTGATCATTGATGGAGGCGTCCTTTTCGATATAGGTATCAGAAGAGGGCACATACGCCTCGGGCTGGTAGTAATCGTAATAAGACACGAAGTACTCGACCGCGTTAGTGGGGAAAAACTCCCGCATCTCGCCGTATAACTGCGCCGCCAAAGTCTTGTTCGGGGCCATGATCAACGCCGGACGCTGCGTTCGCTGGATCACATTCGCAATCGTGTAGGTCTTACCAGAACCCGTCACCCCGAGCAGTGTCTGGTGGGCAAGGCCACTTTCGACGCCTTCGAGCAAGCGCTCGATTGCGAGCGGTTGTCCACCGGCGGGCGAAAACTCTGCGCGCAACTCGAAGCGGTTTTCAGTCCTCAATATCTACGCTCCGTCGTTCGCTTGCTTGAAGTTGATCGCATAAATTTCCAATTTCTATTCCAGTTATTGATTGACCGTCCCCAGGGGGACTATTACCATGTGCGGCCTTCGACCATTCCCCGGTAGCTCAGTCGGTAGAGCAAGTGACTGTTAATCACTGGGTCGGCGGTTCGAGTCCGTCCCGGGGAGCCAATTTGCCAAAGTTCGCGGGAAGCGTATTTCCGCGAACCTTAGCCAGCCTCCAGAATCCTGGCTGTGCCCTGCAGCCGTAAGACAGCCCCTACTAGATTCTGACCGTTTCGGAACTCGAATTCGGCATCTGCGCGCTTGGACTCACGGTCGCAGTCCCTAGCAAGTCCTGCGCGCGTGTCACACTCCGAATGTGGAGGTCGCGTTGAGGGAATGGCATTTCAATACCGTGCTCACTGAACACTCGATAGATGTCGGTATTTAGAACGTGCCGGACATCCACGCGGTGGCTCAACTCTTCCGCGTAGACCTGCAATTCCAGCGCGAGCGCGCTGTCCCCAAAGCCGGTTAAGACCACTTGCGGCGCTGGATCACGCATCACTTTTGGATGGGCCTTTGCCAACTCGAGTAGCAGACGGCTCGCTTGTTCGATGTCTGTACCGTAGGCAATTCCCACTTTCAGCACGATCCTTGTGATTTGATCGCTCAAGGTCCAGTTGACGAACCGATCCGTGATGAATTTCTTGTTGGGCACGACAATTTCCTTATTGTCAGTATCGGTGATCGTCGTCGCACGAATTCGAATTCGCGCCACAGTGCCGGTCATCTCATCAATCGTCACTACATCTCCCACGCGGATAGGTCGTTCGAACAACAGGATTAGGCCGGACACAAAGTTTGCAAAAATTTCCTGCAGCCCAAATCCTAGACCGACCCCTAAGGCCGCCACCAACCACTGAACCTGCGACCAGCGCACGCCCAGCGTACTCAGCACCAAACTGAACCCGACCGCAATAATCGCATACTGAGACAGGCTGCTCAGCGCATAGCGGCTTCCGCGATCGACGCCTATCCGCTGCAGCAACCCAACTTCCAAAACGCCTGGCAGGTTTTGCGCGGCCACCAAGGTGACCAGGCCAATGACTAACGCAAGCGCGACACTGGCGACTGTAACAGCTTGCAACGTGGTGCCCCCATTGGGGTTGTCGACCGCAATTTCCCAGAGGCTAATGCCGTCCAAAATGGTTAGCGCAGGCAGCACGGTTTGCCAAACTGCCAACAGGCCCAACGCCAGCGACCAACCTATGGCGTTCCGCGCAATGAGGCGGACTTGGACATTGAATTTCTCAACTTCGCTGGCATCTCCAGCCAAATCTTGGTCAGCGCTAGCGTGCAAAAGGTTGCTCGCTTGCAAGCGATATCGTGCATTCAAAATCCACCGCAACGCGAGTTGATAGAGAAGAATAGCGAGCGCAATGAGGAGTCCGCTCATTAAGTAATTCTTGGAGAGCTCAATTGCAGTGTAGTGATATCCCACGGCGGACAGGACAGCGAAGACGAGCGGCGGGCAGCCCACAGCGATCCCCCAAAGCGGACGCCAGCGTTCCAGCATCAGACCAAAAATAAGCTTCGAAAGCGGGCCATCTCGCCGCAGCAACCAGAAGGTGAAGCCCACTAAGCTGAGCATCGCAGCCACAAACAGGATTCGAGCCAGATCGCTTTGTGCCGCCGCACCGCCTGGCCACTCGAAAAACAAGGCAAGGCTATAGGTCGGCACAAAGGCCTGCGTGAAAATGTTCCAGGCTGCACGGCTCTGTCGGGTAGCCATCATATCCGCGCCGAAGTGTGCACGGATCACACCGCGGTCACTTAGCGCGCCAAGCCACCAACCAGTGATTAGCGACAAGCCCGCTGCAAATTGCAACGTCTGTGACAGCGCAAGCGCTAATGTCGAGGCACTGGGACTCGCTGCCAAAGCCAAGCCAAAACCGGCCAGCATTAATGGCAACGGCAGTGCGATAACCACTGATGCCGCCAACGCCGCAAGCGTATCGCGGACGCGGCGCTGTGCTGGCTGCTGCTGACTTACAGCCAGCGCGTTTACAAAGCGCAGTAGCTGACGCCGCACGCCATAAACCAGCAACACCACGATGACAAACCCCACACTTCGCATCATGTTAGTGACCAGTGCGGTCCGGAGATCGTCCGACACTCTGCGCCAGGGCGCAATTGCGAGCAGATCAGCGACCACCGCGGCGCTGCCTTTAATAACCGCAACTGACCACGGTACCGCATTAGGAATCCACAACAGGCGCTGGTCCAGGAGTTCGGCGTACATCGCGACCGCTTTGGTAAGCTGGCCCAGCTCACTTTCCGTGGTGTCTATTTCGCGCAGGTACGCCGTATAATTCGTATCGATAGTACGCACCATGTCGACCTGAGCCGCCAACAGGCCCTTTATTTGTGCCACCAACTGCGGATCGACAGTTGCACCTTCAATCCTCATCTGGATAAATTTTTCAGGATCAGCATTGGCGATTTGAGCTGCGCTCTGCTTCTCCTCGAGTTCAATCCTGCGCAAGCTGACTCTGGATACCTCTACCGCATTTGACTTGGTCAACTGCGCAAGTGTGGTCAAACGGGGGAGCTGTCGACGCTGGCCAACCAGGATTCGGCCGAGGATCGCTGAGGTGCCAGCAATTTGTAGTCGCTGCTTAGACGTTTCGTATTCTGTGTTAATGCGCTGTCTATTCTCCGCATACTCAGCACGGCGCCGCACGGTCGTGGCTTGAAGCTGCACCAGTGCCGCCAGCTCCTCACTAAGAAGCTGCGTTTCGGTGGCCAGGGCTTGCGCCAGCGGATGCGTACCTTGCGCTTCTGTTTGCGCCAATTCGGCAGTTTTCTGGAACCCCAGCGCGCTCGCTTCGCGGTGTTCTATCAATAATTCGTCCAAGGCGGTAATGCGTGCCGACAAGGACTCCAAGTTCAGGAGCGCCAGGTCGCGTCGCAAATTGGCGATCTCCGCAGCCCCGACCAGATTTGCCTGCTCCAAGTTGAGCATCTCAATTTCGATCTCACCCGCACGCAGCTCAGCTTCATCAGCATTCGCCTGCGCGCGTGACAACGGATCGCTTAGACCCTTCGCCACGTTTACGCGCTCCGCCTCCAGGTTGGTGAGACGTGCTTCCGCGGCGGCCTTTTCTTTGGCGATACCCTCTGGTCGCACCGCTAACGCGCGAAGTTTTAGCTCATAGCTGGCGAGCTTTCCTTCCAGAGTCACGCGCTCAGCGCGTGTCAACTCCACGAGATTTTCGAGCGCGACAGTATCCAGAGTCCGTTCGCGTTGACTCACGGGCGGCGTAGTCCGACTACGCTCAACTGCCGCGATTTCCTTTTGCAGCGTGGTGAGGGTTAAAGGTCGATGTAGCGCATTTTTCTGAAGACTTTCGAGTTTCGCCTGATAGCTGGCCTGTGCTTCGAGCGAATTTCTTGCCTGCTCATAAAGCTTCTCGAGCCGGCCGCTCGAGGTTGTCGGGGCCGCTTGAAATTCCTGTGCGCCGGTCTCCCCCCGGAACTTCCGCAGTCGGCGTCGGATATGCGAGCGGACTCACCAGCCCACCCAAAATTCCGGCAAAGAGCCAGCAGCCAAAGGCACCAGCGCGCATTATTGATCCTTGGTGAGCGGAGCTAGTCATCCGGCGAAGTCTAACAAACATCATCTCCAGAGGATGCCTCCTGACTGCGCGTAGGACAACTTGGCCATCTCCTTCCATGATGAGAAGATGCATAAGGTTCATGCTGTTTGGATTTATCGTGCAAGCGCCTTCCAATAATGCCTGCTTGCACAGGGAAGCGTTGTGCGTAGCCTAATTTTTTGGGGCCTCTGGGCGGTTATGGTTCAATGTTCAGCAGTTGAGCTCGCTATCGGCCCGCTCGAGTTTCTGAGCGGACCGGTAATTTCTCGTGCGGCAACTGGCAATACTTATTCCTTCACCGGCAACCATGTCCATCCACTAGCGCGACTACAGATCACCCAAGTTGAAATCCCGGCTTCGCTCGGCAAGAACGATCTCACCTCTTGTGCGACAGCCTTCCTCTTCGAGATTCGTAAGCAGGCGCCCGATCTATATTGGGAAAAAAGCCCAAGCGAGCTCCGCGTGGGGAAATACCCGCTCCCGTTTTGGCGCTGGAGCGGCACCATTTCCTCGCGCATGCACACCGGAATAGTGAGTTGCGGGATTGTCGGTGCACGCTATTTGGCGGTGACTTTCCAGGACGCGACTAGAAATGCACCAGAGAGTTTTCCAACCTTAAAGCATCACTTGGAAATTCTGGAACTCCCATGAGGGCACGCGTGAGTAGCTATCGCTATTTCGATCTG
>CAMATU010000080.1 GCA_945861225.1 Klebsiella pneumoniae | reverse complement strand
CCGAGGCTGCCCACTCGCGGCGACCGCGTTCATCCAATGCGCCACGGATTAAACGATACTGTGCTCGGATCTGCTTTTCGGTTTTCATGAAACGAGAGCCTGATCGCCTATATGCTATTCGTCAAGTAATTTTGGCACGGGCCCTAAGGAGAATTAAGCGCTCTTGGCAACCCCGCGCCAGCGCTTTACCCGCGCGGGCAGATTCGGTTCAATGGGGCGCGCAGCATTGCTTCAATTCATCACTCATTTGCCGAGGGAAACCGCCGTCATGACACTCGATTTAAAAACCATCGACATCCATTCTCCGCATCTCTATGCCAGCGAAGGTTTCCCATGGGCCGCGTGGGACTTGTTGCGGCGTGAAGCGCCGGTTTTTTGGTATGAACGTGATGACATCGAGCCGTTCTGGGCCGTGACCCGTTATGCCGATTTGATGACGGTCTCCGGGCGACCGGATATTTTCATCAATGGCGGTCCGCGCCTGCGCCTAACCCTGAAACACGAAACCGAGCTGGCCCGTGGTGGCATCGATGACTTCGGAAAATTGCGTGGCTGGGATCCCGAAGAACCGCCTGATCTCGTGTTTATGGACGATCCACGCCACCGCCAGGTGCGCAAGGCGTCAAGCTGGGCCTTCACGCAGGGTTGCATGCGCGGCATGGCGAGCCATTTCGACACCCTCGCCGAGGGTTTTACCCAGGAATTAATGGCCACCCTGGAACGCGATGGCAGCTGCGATTTCGTGCGCGAACTGGCAAGCAAGCTGCCGCTCGCCGCGACTGGCGAAATTATGGGGCTGCCGGCCGACGACTGGCGCCAAATTCTCGTCTGGTCGAGCGCCGTCATCGGCGACGTCGAACCCGAACACATGCGCGCAGGCGAAACCCATACCCAGGCTGCCGAGCGGCATATGAACGAGTTTCGCAGCTACCTCGAAGCCCTGATCCAGGCGCATCGCCAAGCTGGCGGTGGGCCGTCGAATTTCATTAATCGACTGGTTGCTGCGCAAGTGAAAGGCGAGCCGATGAATGACCAACAATTGATCGGTTATTTATTCGTGCTGATCGCCGCCGGCAATGACACCACGCGCAATGCCACGACAGGTGGTCTGGTCGCGCTCCTCGAAAATCCTGAGCAGCGCGATCGCCTATGCGCAAATCCGGCCTTGCTCGGCAGCACTGCGGACGAAATCCTGCGTTGGACCTCACCCGTAGTCAGCTTCTTGCGCACTGCCACGGAAGATTTCGATTTGAGTGGTACCCGCATCAAGCAAGGCGAGACCGTGTGCCTGTTCTATCCGTCCGCGAACCGCGACGAAGCGGTGTTTGCAGATCCCTATCGCTTCGATATCACCCGTTCGCCGAACGACCACGTGGCGTTTGGCTACGGCGCGCATTTCTGCATCGGCACCAATCTCGCGCGCGCCGAGTTGCGTTCGGCGCTGAAAGCCTTATTGCCGGTGTTGCCGCGTTTGGCGTTGACGGGTACGCCACACCGGATCGCGAACACCCATGTCTCGGGCTTTTCGAAATTGCCGGTGCGGCTGGTGGCTTGAGTTTCCGTACGGCGGAAGGCGCTGCGCTTTTCCGCCCTATTTCTTCGTCGTTGCGAGGAGCCGCAGGCGACGTTGGCTCGCGAGGTGCGGACTCAGTCCAGATCGCCGGCTGCCGAAGGCACAGCGACGGGTAACGCAAGATCGCCCGCTTCGGCAGCGGGTTCTAGCGCCGTCACCTGAACCAACAGCCCGACTAGCGGGTGATCCAGATAATGCAGCTCGCCACCGGCCATTTTGCGCGACTCCGCCAGCACCAGCGGGGTTTCGCCTTGCTGCACCAGGAAACTGGAGACGAGTTGAAAGCCGGTACTGGTCGGACTGATGCGTACAGCGCCCTCCAGGAACACTGGCACTGGGTCACCCACCGCCTCGGCGGCCGGCGCTGCAGTGCTCAAGAACACGCTGCGGCTATCCTCATCCTGCTGGCGCCATCCAACATGGAAAAGCCGTTCCAGATTGCCGCTCCGCGCGAGCGCCTGGTAGGCACCGGCAAGCTTAAGTTGATAGTCAGCAAGCGCCTGATACGCCAATGACTCGGCTGTTTCCGGCGTGTCAGTTGCAGGAGCCAGGTGCGTGGCGGTGGAAAAATCCGGGAGCGCTTTCGCCGCCGCCCAACTGCCGTCCTCGGCCTGCGCATAGCGAAAGGCGATGACTTCCACCTGATACCACGCGGCATTCGCGATGCCGAGTTTACAGGTCAATAGCAGCCAGCATCCGTAGCGAAAAAATCCTGCGCGCAGCAAACTCATCCCAAACTCCGCAATAATTTTTCTACTTCGGCGAACCGACTCGCGGCATCCGGCATATCGAGGCGCAGGCGCAGGCGATCCTGTCCCTCAAGCCGATACTTGTTACCGGCTTGAAGCAACTTAATGACTTTCTGGGGATCGACATCCGGCTGTGCCCGGAACTCTACCAACCCGCCCTGACGACCAAAATCAATCCGCTTAATCCCGAGTCGGGCGGCCGCGAGCTTCAACAAAGTAACGCGAAACAAATTATGGATCGGCTCCCGAAGTTCGCCAAAGCGATCGACAACTTCTTCCTTCAGCCCTTCGAGATCCTGCTCATCTGGTGCACTCGCAATCCGCTTATACAAAATCAGCCGGGCGTGGACATCAGGCAAATAATCCTCCGGCAACAGCGCCGGAATATGCAGCTCGATCTCGGTGCCGCGCGATTCCTGATCCTCCAAATTAGGCTGGCGCCCGGCCTTGAGTGCGGCCACTGCCCGATTCAGCAGTTCGGTATACAGTCCGAAGCCGATTTCCTGGATGTGGCCACTCTGTTCGTCGCCGAGAATTTCCCCCGCCCCGCGGATCTCCATGTCGTGGGTGGCCAACGTGAAACCGACCCCGAGATCCTCCATCGCCTCCATCGCCTCCAGGCGCTTCACTGCGTCGGCACTAATGGCCTTGCGTGGTGGCACGATGAGATAGGCATAGGCGCGATGATGGGAACGCCCAACGCGTCCGCGCAATTGATAGAGTTGCGCGAGCCCGAATTTGTCCGCCCGGTTGATCAGCATGGTGTTGGCATTCGGCACATCGATGCCGGTCTCGATGATGGTCGTGCATACCAGCACATTGCAGCGGCGATGATAGAAATCGAGCATCACCTGCTCGAGATCACGCTCACGCAGCTGGCCATGCGCGAACTGCACGCGCGCTTCCGGCACCAGAGCCGCGATTTGCGCGGTGAGCTTGTCGATCGTCTCCACCTCGTTGTGCACAAAATACACCTGCCCGCCGCGCGCGATTTCGCGCAGGATCGCCTCGCGCACCAGCTCGTCCGACCACTCGTAGATAAAAGTTTTGATCGCCAACCGTTTCGACGGCGCAGTGGCGATCACCGACAGTTCGCGGGTGCCGGCGAGCGCCATGTTCAAGGTGCGCGGGATGGGGGTCGCGGTCAGCGTGAGAATATCCACCTCGGTGCGCATGGCTTTTAGTTGCTCCTTCTGGCGCACGCCGAAGCGATGTTCTTCGTCGATGATCACCAAACCCAGGTTCTTGAATTTGAGATCGCGACTGAGCAGCTTGTGGGTCCCGATCACGATATCGACTGTGCCATCGGCGAGCCCTGCACGCGCACCGCGCGTGGCCTGCGCGTCACTAAAGCGGGAGAGTTGTTCGATCTTCACGGGCCAGTCGGCAAAGCGATCACGGAAGGTTTGGTAGTGCTGCTGCGCGAGCAAGGTGGTTGGCACGAGCACCGCAACCTGGCGTCCATCGGTGACCGCGATGAAAGCCGCGCGCATGGCAACCTCGGTCTTGCCAAAGCCGACATCGCCGCAAATCAGCCGATCCATCGGCTGCGAGCGCTGCATGTCCGCCATCACCGCTTCAATCGCAGCGGCCTGGTCAGCGGTTTCCTCAAAAGGAAAGCCCTGCTCGAAAGTGAGATAGGAGTCCCGCTCCAGTTTGAATGCGTGCCCAATACGCGCCGCGCGCTTAGCGTGGAGCTCAAGCAATTCCACGGCCACATCCCGGATACGTTCGGCGGCGCGCCGACGCGCCTTATCCCATTGACCACTGCCGAGCTTGTGGAGCGGTGCATGCTCGGGATCAATGCCGGTGTACCGGCTGATGAGGCCCAGCGACGCCACCGGAATATAAAGCTTGTCGCCATCGGCGTATTCGAGCTTGATGTATTCATTGGCGATGTCGCCGGCTGTCAGCACCTCCAACCCGAGATAGCGTCCAATCCCGTGGTGTTCGTGTACCACTGGCGCGCCCACCCGCAATTCGGCGAGGTTGCGCACGATCGCTTCGGAATCGATATTGGTCCGCCGCCGGCGCCGGCGCTGCGCGGCGCGCTCGCCAAACAACTGGCTCTCGGTGATGAGCGCCAGCGGTGGATCGTCGATCTCCACGCCTTCGGCGAGCGGCGCGACCGCGAGGCCAAGTTTGCACTCGCCACCGACAAACTCCTGCCACGAAGCCAGCGCCTTCAGCACCACGCCGTGGCGCGTGAAGAGCTCAGCAATGGTCTCGCGGCGACCAGTGGATTCGGCAAGGATCAGCACCCGCCCGGGGTAGCGCTCAATGTACTGAATGACCGCGCTTAAGGGTTCGCGCGCGCGAATATCGATCGGCAGACGAACTGCGGGACGCGTCGCGAAGCGCACACCGTGTGCGCGATCAAGCCATTCTTCTCCGCCGAGGGCGATCCGCGGATAGGCCGCGAGTCGCTCCAAAATTTCCTGCCAGCTGAGGAACAGCTTGGCCGGCGGCAGCAACGGTCGTTCGATATCGTGGCGCAGTTGTTCGTAACGCGCGGCGACCGATTGCATGAAGGTTTCGGCACCAGTCGCGACCATACCGTCGAGCAGAAACAAGGTATCCGCAGGCAGGTAGTCGAATAAGGTGGAGACCGAATCGAAGAACAGCGGCAGGTAGTATTCGATTCCCGCTGGCGCGAGCCCATTGCTGACATCTTCGAAGATTGGACTCGCGGCTGGGCGCCCTTCGAAGTTGAGCCGCCAGTTGCGCTTGAAGGTCGCAATCGCCTCGGGGGTCAGCGGAACTTCGCGGGCGGGCAGCAATTCGATCTTATCGACCTGTGCCGCCGAGCGCTGCGTCTCCACATCGAACAGACGCAGCGACTCAATATCTTCGTCGAAGAGATCGATCCGAAAGGGTTGCGGCGCACCCATCGGAAACACATCGATGATCGAACCGCGAATGGCAAAATCGCCGTGATCCATCACCTGCGTGGTGTGTCGATAGCCCGCCTCCTGCAAGCGCATACGGAAGGCTTCACGGTCGAGGCGCTCGCCGGTGTGGAGCAGGAAGCTCTGGCCCTGTAACCATTGCCGCGGCGGTAAGCGGTGCAACAAGGTGCCCACCGAAATGATGAGACACCCCTGGCGGTACTGCGCCAGACGGCTCAGCGTGGCAATGCGATCAGAGATGATGTCCTGAAAAGGGCTGAACCGATCGTAGGGCAGGGTCTCCCAATCCGGCAGGTGCAGCACCTGCATTTCCGGCGCGAAAAACGGCAATTCGGCGTCGTACTGCACGGCGGCTGCGGAATCGGTGCAGATCAATACCGTCAATCCTGGATGGCGACGCACGGCTTCGGCAATCGCGAGCGAGCGCCCGGCGCCGAACAGTTGTGTCCAGTAGCGCAGGGTCTCACCGGGCCCGGGAGGCTTCGGCGTTAGCGGACTGAGACGAACGGTGTCATCCATCAACATTCAACTTATGCGCGTGATAGCGTGCGGGTGACGCGACTCGCTGCGACAACCTTCCCGGCGTTGCCGCTCGGTCTGCAGAATTTCAAGCGGCCGCAATTTCGGCAGCAATTGCGGCGAGCGCTGCAGCCGGGTCATCCGCGCGCGTGATGGGGCGACCAATCACCAAGTGATCGCCGCCGGCGTGGATCGCAAACGCGGGGGTGGCGACCCGTTGCTGATCATCCAGACTCGCCGCAGGCGGTCGAATCCCGGGAGTCACCGTGAGAAAGCGTGCACCGCACTCGCGCTTAACGAGTGCTATCTCCTGCGGCGAGCACACCACGCCATCCAGTCCGCAATCGCGCGCGAGACGCGTAAGCCGCAGCACCTGCGCAGCGGGCGAATCCACAATGCCAATTTCACCCAGCGCGGCCGCATCGAGGCTGGTCAACACGGTCACACCGATCAGTAGGGGGCGCGGGGTGCACGCCTGTAAACTTTCGCGCGCCGCACGCAGCATGTCGCGTCCCCCGCTCACATGCACATTCACCATCCACACCCCGAGATCCGCTGCCGCGCGACAGGCCGCCGCGACCGTGTGCGGGATATCGTGATACTTGAGGTCGAGAAATACCGGCCGCCCACGCGCGACCAGGCCGCGCACCATCGCCGGTCCTTCACGGGTAAAAAGTTCCTTGCCGACTTTCACCGCGTAGTCCGCCGCCCCCAACTGCGCAAGCAGCACTTCCGCAGCAGCACCAGTGGGGTGATCGAGCGCGACAATAATCTGCGGTGCGCTGCTCATTCGCCTTCGATGCCCTGGATGGGTTTGATCTTGCTCCAGGCTTTACAGCTCGGACATTGCCAGTACACCGAACGCCCCGAAAATCCGCATTGGCCGCATTTGTAGGAAGCTTTGCTCGCGATTAAACGCAAAGTGGTTTCCCTGAGGATTAGGAGATCTTCACGCGGCTCACCCTGCACGCCCTGCAGGGTGTAATCGATCAACCGCTCGATACCTTTCAAGGTTGGGCGGATTTTGAGTTCTTCAACCACATACCGCTTGGCGGGCTCAAGTCCTCGCTGCTCCTCAAGCAACTGCGCCACCGCCAGCATCGGCGAGGTACCGGCACGCAGATGTGTGAGCCGCTCCAGGTAGTCGCGCATTTCCTCCAACCGACCAAGCTCCCGATAACAGCGCGACAACGGCACAATGACCTCGGTGACCATTTCAAGATCCTGATGCTCGACCCGTTTCAGGAATTGAATTGCCCGTTCAAATTCTCGCTTGCTGATCGCGATTGCCGCACTCATGAGACTGGCCCGGGCACACTTTCGATCGGCACTCAGCGCGCGCTCAAGCAGCTCCTGGGCGGCGTCGCGCTTATTCCCATCGAGCTCCACCTGCGCCAGCTCGCACAGGAAATGCGCGCGCTCCACGCTCAGATTCTCACCGTTGACCGCTTCCAGACGCGTGCCGAAATCGAGCGCTTTGTCCCAATCCCGCTCCTGTTGATAGATATCGATTAAGTACCGTAACGCCGCCGGCTCAAACATGCCGAGCTCAAGCAACTCGAGAAACAAGCTTTCCGCGCGATCCAAAAGTCCTGAACGCATGTAGTCCAGGCCCAGTTCCAGCAACGCCTGCCCGCGCTGATTGACGTCCAAGGTGGTGCGCGCGACGAGATTCTGGTGAATTCGGATCGCGCGATCGACCTCGCCACGGCGGCGAAAAAGATTGCCGAGAGCGAGGTGAGTTTCGATGGTATCGGTTTCGACTTCGAGCACTTTGACAAAGATTTCGATCGCCTTGTCAGGCCGGTCGTGCAGCAGAAAATTCAGACCTTTGAAGTAGTCGGTCGCGAATTGCTGTTTGTGATCACGCAACGCGGCGGTGGTGGAAGTCGGCTCGCGGCGCCCGAAATACCAGCCGGAGAGCGCCGCCACCGGCAGCAACAGGGCGGTCACAAAAAACAGTGTTTCAATGCCCATCGGAGGGGCTGGTCGGCGGCGCGGCCTCGGCGATAATTTGCGCCCGCTTGAGTTCCCCGCGGAGTGCGCGGCGCACACTCAATAAGCGCGGCAGTATTGTCAGCGCACCCGCTAGCGCGCCGACCATCAGCGCGGCGACCACCAGCCAGGACAACGGAAGATCGACTTTTCCTGTATAGAAATCGAGCGTAACGGCCTGATGATTCCGGCTGTGAAAAGCCAGCCCGAGAAGTAACGCAACCCCCACCAGTACCGCACGGAACATCACAAAACTCCGACGCCGAACGGCGTCGATTCTCTAATCGTCATCATCCTCGTCATCATCGTGCGCGGAGGCCGCGCGTCCCCGCTCAATGGTGGCGTCATCTAATGCATTCACCCGTTCACGGAGCTCCTTGCCGGGCTTGAAATGCGGGACATACTTGGCGGGTAGCGAAACGGGATCCCCCGACTTCGGATTGCGGCCGAGGCGAGGTGGTCGATAGTGCAGCGAGAAACTGCCGAACCCTCGGATCTCGATCCGTCGCCCGGAAGACAGCGTTTGCCCCATCTGCTCCAACATCGCTTTCACAGCGAGTTCGACATCGCGATAGCCGAGCTGAGTCTGCTTCCTGACAAGAATCTCTATCAACTCTGATTTTGTCATTCTTGTTCTCGCACTTGCCGATTACATGATTGGGCACCACCAAGGCCGCGCTCGCGCGCGGCCTCGGCCGGTGGCTACTACTTCGCGTCGAGTTGCGCTTTCAGCAAATCGCCGAGTTTCGCGGTGCCTGTCTCACCATCTGAGCCGTACTCCTGGAGTGCGGTGGCTTCTTCTTCGTTATCCTTGGCTTTGATCGAGAGATTGATCACGCGTCGTTTGCGATCAACACCAATAATCATTGCCTCAATCGGTTCGTTTTCCTTCAGAACCTTGCGCGCATCATCCACCTGGTCGCGCGAAATCTCACTCGCGCGAATCACGCCTTCGATGCCCTCACCAAGATTCACTGTTGCGGACTTGGCATCCACCAAAGTGATGGTGCCGGTAACGATCGTACCCTTGCTAAAGTCAGCGATAAATGACGAGAACGGATCCTGCGCGAGCTGCTTCACGCCGAGCGAAATTCGTTCGCGCTCGGCATCCACGGCCAACACCACGGTTTCAATCTCGTCGCCCTTCTTGAAGTTACGTACCGCTTCTTCACCCGGAATGTCCCACGACAGATCCGAGAGGTGTACCAGACCGTCGATCCCACCATCCAGGCCGATGAAGATTCCGAAATCGGTAATCGACTTGATTATCCCGGACACGCGATCATTCTTGTTCCGAGTCGCTGCAAATTCCTCCCAGGGATTCGCGCGGCATTGCTTCATGCCCAACGAGATGCGCCGTCGATCCTCATCGATATCGAGCACCATGACTTCGACTTCCTGGCCCAGGTGCACCACTTTGGAGGGATGCACGTTCTTGTTGGTCCAGTCCATTTCAGACACGTGCACCAAGCCTTCAACACCTTCTTCGATTTCCACGAAGCAGCCGTAGTCCGCAATATTGGTCACCGAGCCGAACAAGCGGGTGTGCTCGGGATAGCGGCGCGAGATATCCACCCACGGATCTTCGCCAAGTTGCTTGAGGCCTAGAGATACGCGGGTCCGTTCGCGGTCGAATTTGAGAACTTTGACGGTAATTTCTTCGCCGATGTTGACCACTTCAGACGGATGCTTGACTCTTTTCCAGGCCATGTCCGTGATGTGTAGGAGACCGTCGATGCCACCGAGATCGATGAACGCGCCGTAGTCGGTCAAATTCTTGACCAAGCCCTTGGTCACAGCGCCTTCTTTCAAACTTTCGAACAATGCTTCCCGCTCTGCGGAGTTCTCGCTTTCGACTACTGCGCGGCGTGAAACCACCACGTTGTTACGCTTGCGATCAACTTTGACCACTTTGAAATCAAGCGGCTTGCCTTCGAGGTAGCTGGTATCGCGCACTGGCCGCACATCGACCAACGATCCTGGCAGGAAGGCGCGGATGGTCGCGATATCGACCGTGAAGCCGCCTTTGACCTTGTCGCTAATGATACCGGTGACTGTTTGGCCAGCTTCGCAGGCCTTTTCGAGTTCGTCCCAGGCCTTGGCGCGTTTGGCTTTTTCGCGCGACAGGCGAGTTTCACCGAAGCCATCTTCCACCGCGTCGAGCGCGACATCGACCACTTCGCCGACGGTGATTTCCACTTCACCTTTGGCGTTGCGGAATTGGTCGAGTGGGATAACCCCTTCGGATTTCAAACCCGCGCTGACGATCACGAAGTCACCGCGGATTTCGATGATCGTCCCCTGCACGATCGTGCCGGGCTTCATTTTCGCCTCGACTAAACTGCTCTTGAATAATTCTTCAAAGCTCTCGGTCATTATTGTCTCAGACGTACTCACAATATTTTCTCGTTCTGATCCAGGGCGAGACAGTCGTACACCGTGAATTCGGTGTGGGCAGGACTATTCCCCCAGGCCAGGGTTAAGGGTTGAACAAATGAACATCCACCGACTCAGACAAGACCGCGTGCGCGCATCAAGCACTTCACACGGTCTTCGACTTCGGCTATCCCGAGCTGGGTCGTGTCGAGAATTTCGGCGTCTGGTGCGGGCTTCAGCGGCGCTATGGCACGCTCAGCATCGCGTTCGTCGCGTGCGCGGATGTCCTCCAGGAGCGGCGCGAGGTTAACATCAATTCCCTTGCCCTTCAACTGCTTATATCGCCTCTCTGCGCGAATTTCAGGACTCGCGGTTAAGAAGATTTTGAGCTCTGCAGTTGGGAAGACAACGGTCCCCATGTCGCGTCCATCGGCCACCAGGCCGGGCGCCTGTTGCATCGCGCGCTGGCGCGTCAGGAGCGCGGCACGCACTTCCGGGCACACCGCAACCCGCGATGCGGCGGCGCCGATCGCCTCATCGCGCACCAGCTCGGTCACCCGCTCCCCCTCCAGAAAGATTTCGGTGTTCGCCGCGAGCGTGCGAAACTCGACCGGCAAGGCGCGCGCGAGGGCGCTGAGCGCAGCAGTGTTTTCCCATCCCACCTGATGCTTCAAGGCGAGATAGCCAACCAGCCGATACAACACCCCACTATCCAGGAAATGCCAGCCAAACTCGGTCGCCAGGTGCTGGCAGAGCGTGCCCTTGCCAGTGCCGCTTGGGCCATCAACGGTCACGACCGGCACGCGCGGTGCAGTCATCTAGATTGCAAGCCCGGCGCGGCGGGCGAGGGTGACGAAATCCGGAAAGGAAGTCGCAATCGTCGCGCTGCCATGAATGGTGATGGGGGACGATGCGCGCAGGCTCGCCAACGCAAACGACATCGCAATGCGATGATCGCCGTGGCTCTCGATCACCCCCCCGTGGAGCGGTCCACCGTCTATTTCGATGCCGTCTGGCAAGGTTGTGACGTGGGCGCCGAGTGCGCGCAATCCGCTTGCCATTGTTTCAATGCGATCGCTCTCCTTGTGCCGCAACTCCTCAGCGCCAGTGACCCGGGTGCGCCCCTGGGCGCACGCGGCGGCAATAAACAGCGCGGGAAATTCGTCAATCGCCAACGGCACCAACGCCGGCGGTACTTCAATGCCGTGCAGCGGCGCCGGTCGCACGGTGATATCAGCGACCGGCTCGCCGCCGATTTCGCGCGGATTCTCGCAGGTAATGGACGCGCCCATTAAGCGCAGGATAGCGAGTACGCCAGTGCGCGTGGGGTTGATCCCCACCGCCTTGACCGTCAACACCTCGCGCCCGGCCAGTGCCGCGCCCACCAGGAAGAACGCGGCCGAGGAGATATCCGCCGGGACGGTGATCGATGTGGCCTGCAAGTGCTGCCCACCGGCGATACAAATGCGCCCATTCGTGGTGGTGAGATGAACGCCGAAGCCACGCAGCATGCGTTCGGTGTGGTCGCGGGTGATCGCCGGCTCGGTGACGCAGGTTGTCCCGTCGGCAAACAGGCCTGCCAGCAGAATCGCGGATTTCACCTGCGCACTGGCGACCGGCAACACATAGTCAATGGCGCGCAAACGGGGCCCCGCGCTGACCTTTAGCGGCGGCGTACCGTTGGCGGCAGTCTCGACCACCGCGCCCATCTGGCTCAGCGGCTCGGTCACCCGCCGCATCGGGCGCCGCTGCAAGGAATGATCGCCGGTCAAGGTCGCGCAGAGTCCGGCCCCCGCGACGATCCCGGTCAACAAGCGCATCGACGTGCCGGAGTTGCCGCAATCAAGAACAGTGGACGGATTGCGCAGACCGTGCAGGCCAACGCCGTGCACGCGCAACAAGCGGCCGTCTTCGAGTTCGTCGACTTGCACACCCAGTGCGCGGAACGCACCGATGGTCGCGCGCACATCCTCGCCCATCAGGCAGTCCCGCACTTCGGTCACGCCGGTAGCCAACGCGCCAAGCATTACGGCCCGGTGCGAGATCGATTTATCGCCCGGGACACTGAGCTCACCGCGCAGCACGCCGCCGGGGTGCGCGATCAAGGTGTCGGTGGCGGTCATGCCTGCGCAGTCCGTGCGAGGTAGGCGTCGCGTGCCGCCTTGGCGCGCGCGAATATTTCGTGCAACGCCAGGCCGTCGCCCGTCTCCACCGCGGCGCGGAGCCGCCTGAAGGTGTCTTCAAATTGCGCGCACACCTGGCCGAGCGCCTGGCGATTGTGAAGGGCGATGTCCCGCCACATCTCGGGATTACTGGAAGCGATGCGGGTGAAATCGCGAAAACCACCCGCGGCATAATCGAGGATCGCGCCAGAGTCGCTCATCCCGACCAGGCAATCGACCAGCGCATAGGCCAGCAGATGCGGCAGATGGCTGGTCGCGGCGAGCACCTGGTCGTGATGTGCGGCGTCCATCTGCGAAACATTGGCGCCAATGATTTCCCACATTTGGCGAATCTGCAGGAGGGCGGCAGGGTCGGTGTCTGGCGTGGGCGTGAGGATCACACGATGCCGTTCATAGAGGGTAGGGATCGCCGCCTCGACACCACTGCGCTCGCCGCCCGCGATGGGATGCCCCGGCACAAACCGCGAAAAATGCGTGCCGAGGGTTGCGCGGGCGGCCTCAATCACGCTTTGTTTAGTGCTGCCCACATCGGTCACGATGGCCTGCGCGCCGAGGGTGGGCGCGAGGCGCGCCAATACGTCGCGGGTCGCACCGAGCGTGACTGCCACCACCACCACCTCTGCATGGGCGGCGGCCACTGCCGGATCGAAGGTGTAGCGATCGATCACGCCGAGCTCAACCGCACGCCGCAGATTTTGTTCGTCACGGCCGCAACCGATCACCTCTCCCACCAGGTTTTGCGCACGCAGCGCCCGCGCCAGCGAGCCGCCGATCAGGCCCACGCCGATGATTGCCAGTCGTTTTATCGCCTGCATGAAACTACTGCACAGCGCGCGGGTAGGAACCCAACACCCGGCACATCGAAGTATGGGTGCGCAACTCCGCGAGCGCAGCCGCCACCTGCAGGTCCTGCTGGTGACCCGTGATATCCACGAAGAAAAGATAATCCCAGGAACCCTGGCGGAGTGGGCGTGACTGCAGCCGGCTCATACTGATATTGGCAGTTGCAAATGATCGCAGCGCGTCGCAGAGCGCCCCCGCACGATTGGGCGTGCTGAAGACCAGCGACGTGATGTCGTCGCCAGAGGGTGGCACGGGCTCACGGCCGAGCACCAGGAAGCGCGTGGTGTTATCCGCCTGATCTTCGATGTTGGCGGCGAGCACCGGCACTTGATAGAGCTGGGCGGCAATGGTGCCGGCAATGGCTGCCGCCTCGGGTTCATGGGCGACGCGGCGTGCGGCTTCTGCATTGCTGCTGGTCGCGATCCGCTCCGCTTGCGGGCAATGGCTGTCGAGCCAGCGTCGGCACTGCGCGAGTGCCTGACTGTGCGCGTAAATGCGCCGCACGGCGGTGATCGTGGTGGCGGTCGACAACAATTGATGGTGGACGGCCAGCACCACCTCGCCGCACACGGTCAAAGTTGAGGCGTACAACACATCGTGGGAAAGATTGACCGGGCCTTCGAGCGAATTCTCGATGGGCACCACACCAAATTGTGCGCCCTGGGTCTCGACCTCACGCACCACATCATCGATCCCAGTGACCGGTACAAAATTCACTGCGCGGCCAAAATGCTTCTCCGCTGCCGCGTGGGTGTAGGTCCCCGCTGGTCCGAAATACGCGACTGCCAGCGGCTGTTCGAGGGCGAGGCAGACCGACATGATTTCGCGCACGATACGCACTGCGTCGTCGGCGGGTAAGGGCCCGGGGTTCGTATCGCGCACCCGCCGCAGCACTTCGGCTTCGCGTTCCGCGCGATACAGCAAACTGGCCGAACCGCCGGCGCGCTTGATTCGCCCAATCTCGATCGCGCACCGCGCGCGCGCATTGATCAGGCGCACCAGTTCGAGATCGATGGCGTCGATTTCGGCCCGCGTCGCTTTGAGTGCGTCCTCTTCGCGCATACGGGTTATCGAGCGCGCGGCGTGCGCGTGACCTGTCGCATCAGACTGGCTCGCCTGGATTGTCGGTGGCGTCAGTGCCGGCATCTGGCTCCAGCCCATCAGCCTCGCCATTCTCACCGTTGCCGACATCCGCAATCGGCTCCATGCCAACCAATTTTTCGCCTTCACCCAGCGAAATCAGCCGCACCCCTTGCGTATTGCGGCCGACCACGGAGACGCCTTCGACCGGTGTGCGCACCAGGGTGCCGCCATCACTGATCAGCATAATCTCTTCATCCGGCGCGACCGCGGCGGCGCCGATCACCTGACCATTGCGGGCGCTGGTTTGAATCGCAATTACACCCTGGCCGCCGCGCCGATGCACGGGAAATTCATCGACTCTGGTCTGCTTGCCGTAGCCGTTTTCAGTCGCGAGCAGAATGGTCCGCGCAGGATCGACCGGAATCAGCGCGATCACTGCCTGCGTTGGCGCTAACCGCACACCCCGCACACCGTGCGCAGCCCGCCCCATGGGACGCACCTCCGCTTCTGTGAAGCGGATCGCTTTGCCGTCCGAGCTGACCAGCATCACATCGCGGGTACCGTCGGTCAGGGACACGCCGACCAGGCTGTCATCGACATCCAAATCGACCGCAATAATGCCGCTCGCGCGTGGCCGCGAGTACTCGGCGAGCGATGTTTTCTTGACGATCCCGCGGCGGGTCGCCATCAAAACGAACAATTCAGGATCGAACACCTTGATTGGCAGGACCGCCGTGATGCGTTCGCCGTCTGCCAGCGGCAACAAATTTACCAAGGGCTTGCCCCGCGCCGCGCGGCCAGCCTGCGGTAATTCGTAGACCTTCAGCCAATACACCTTACCGTGATCGGAGAAATTGAGCAGGGTGTCGTGGGTGTTGGCGACAAACAGCTTGTCGACGAAATCCTCGTCCCGGGTGGTCGTCGCGGTTTTGCCTTTACCACCCCGACGCTGCGAACGATACGTCACGCTGGGTTGGGATTTGGCATAGCCCAGATGGGATAAGGTCACCACCACCTCTTCCGGCGTGATGAGATCTTCGAGCGACAGGTCTTCCTGTGTCATCTCAATCCGCGTGCGGCGCGCATCGCCGAAATTCTCACGAATCTCCTCGAGCTCACTGCGGATGACCCCCAGCAAGCGTTCCGGTCTTGAGAGGATGTCGAGCAAGTCGTCGATACGCACCAGAATTTCGCGGTATTCGTCCAGGATTTTATCCTGCTCCAGCGCAGTCAGCCGCTGCAGCCGCATCTCAAGAATTTCTTTGGCCTGGCGCTCGGACAAATAATAGCCATCGACATGCAGACCACACGCCTCAGGTAAATTGTCCGGCCGCGAGGTCACTGCGCCAGCGCGCTCCAGCATGGCCATCACCACCCCGGGACTCCACGCGCGCGCGCTCAGCGCGAGGCGCGCTTCATTCGGCCCGGGGGCTGCCTTGATAAGCGCGATCACCTCATCAATGTTGGCCAGCGCGACGGCCAACCCTTCCAGGATATGCGCCCGATCGCGGGCTTTGCGCAATTCGAACAGGGTCCGGCGCGTAACCACTTCACGGCGGTGGCGCAGAAAACATTCCAGCAGGGTTTTCAGATCGAGCGTGCGTGGCTGGCCATCGACCAGCGCCACCGTATTGATGCCGAACACGGTCTGCATCTGCGTGTGTTGATAAAGATTATTGAGCAGCACTTCCGGCACTTCGCCGCGCTTAATCTCGATCACCATGCGCATGCCGTGTTTGTCGGATTCGTCGCGTAACTCGCGAATGCCGGAGAGACGCTTTTCCTTGACCAGCTCGGCGATCTTCTCCATCAGGCGCGCTTTGTTGACCTGATATGGCAGTTCGGTCACGACGATGCGGGGGGTTTCGCCTTCATCATCTTCGATTTCGGCCTTCGCCCGCACGTAAATGCGCCCGCGCCCGGTGCGGTAGGCTTCGCGGATCCCGGCGGCGCCATTGATAATGCCTGCGGTCGGGAAATCCGGTCCGGGCACATAGCGCATGAGATCCTCGATCGACAGCGCAGGCGTCTCGATCAGCGCAATACAGGCATTGATGATTTCAGTCAGGTTGTGCGGCGGGATATTGGTCGCCATGCCGACCGCGATGCCGCTCGAACCGTTGATGAGAAGATTCGGGATCCGCGCCGGCAGGACTGTCGGCTCCTGCTCCTTACCATCATAGTTGGGGACAAAATCGACGGTTTCGCGATCGATGTCCTCCAGCAACTGGGCCGCAATTTTGGACAGCCGACATTCGGTGTAGCGCATGGCAGCCGCCGCGTCGCCGTCGACCGAACCAAAGTTTCCCTGGCCATCGATCAAGGGGTAACGCAGCGAAAAATTCTGCGCCATGCGCACCAGCGTGTCGTAAATCGCGTTATCGCCGTGCGGATGGAATTTGCCCATCACCTCACCGACGATGCGCGCGCACTTCACGTAAGGTCGATTCCACACGTTGTTCGATTCGTGCATCGCGAACAACACCCGCCGGTGCACGGGTTTCAGGCCGTCGCGAACATCGGGAAGGGCACGTCCGACGATCACGCTCATGGCGTAGTCCATGTAGGACTGCCGCATTTCGTCTTCGATATTGATTGGGATTAATTGACGTGCAAAATCGACCATCTAGATGCCATCAAGGGGTGCGAGGGGACCCGTTATAAGTTCTTAGAAATTAAGGGAAACACGTGCGTGCAGCAGACGCCGAATTGTAGCAGCCAAGGCGCTGTACTGTCACGCGCGCGAGGACCTTTTCAGGGGCCCTGAAGAAGCCTCGCGAGCCCTTCGTGTGAGGGGTGTTCTAACACGCCTAACTCGGTCACCAACACATCGACCAAGCCGGCCGGCGTCACATCAAACACGGGGTTTAAGGCGTTGACGCCAGGTGCCGCGAAGCGTGTACCCGCGACCTGCAACACTTCGTCTGCGGTGCGCTCCTCAATGGGAATTTCGCGCCCGCTTGG
>CAMATU010000079.1 GCA_945861225.1 Klebsiella pneumoniae | reverse complement strand
TCCCGGGCGAAGACCCGGGATCCAGGGGCGCTTGATGTTCAGTATGGATCCCGGATAACGGCTTCGCCGTTTCCGGGATGACGGGGTTTGAGAGATGGACGAGTACGGCGGAAGGCGCATGCCCGCATCAGATTCCGTCATCCCGGGCGAAGACCCGGGATCCAGGGGCGCTTGATGTTCAGTATGGATCCCGGATAACGGCTTCGCCGTTTCCGGGATGACGGGGTTTGAGAGATGGACGAGTACGGCGGAAGGCGCTGCGCTTTTCCGCCCTATAACTGTGATCGGAGTTCGCTCCACACGACTAGCTGATCGCCCCCCTTAAGCGTTCCTTAATGTTCACTCGCTAGCATGCCAGGCGGGAATCCCGCATGTTCGGTGCGCTGCGCGAAAAAATTAAAGACAAAAGGAATTCGAATATGAGGCGTACTAAGGGTTCTATGCTGATTCTGGGCTTGGCGATCGCCGGCGCGCCGGGTATCAGTGTCGCATCGGTCATTGGCAGTCTTGGAAATTTTGACGTTATCAACGATACGGGCCACATCGCCCATGGGTTCGAAATCGAACTTGAGGATTTGCATAGCAGCGATATTTCCGATGTCTTCGGCGATCCTGGTCGCGGCTTTCCAACGGGGCGCGACGACGCGCGGCGCGCGCTACTTAAAGCCTTCTCGCGGGCAGGAGTGTAGGTTGGGGTGAGCTTGCGAACCCCAACATCAACTACGCGCCGAATGCCGACTTCAATCGCGAATCCACGCGCGCTCACCGATCCAGTGTTGGGGTTCGCAAGCTCACCCCAACCTACTTTGAACACGATCCTGACTCCGCTTAGGATGCAGTAAAGGCGACTTCTTCTGGGACGACTGCTTGGTCACGCTGCAGGCCACCGCAAAGTGATCCGCAAGCCACCCCGGTCGCGCTGATCAAAACCCAAAGTCGCACGATGCAACTCCACAATGCGCGCGACAATCGCGAGGCCCAGCCCACTGCCCGACGCTGCCGTCCCTGGTAGGCGCGTAAAGCGCCGTAGCATCTGCGCCTGCGACGCCGCTGGAATGCCGGGGCCGTTGTCTTCGAGCGTGATTTCGAGCAAATCAGGCGCCCGATCCGAAGCATCGATCTGCGCACTCACGCGGACTTCACCGGGACTCGCACCGTGCTTAATGGCGTTATCCAACAGATTACGCAAAACGCTCCGTAAGCCGTCCGGATTGGCGCGAATCGCGTGCTCGGCGGGTACCTCATTGAGCAAGATTACCTGGCGACTTGCGGCCATTGCGGCCAACTCGATGAACACCTCCGCGACGACCTCACGCAGCCCAACTTCAGCGAATTCGCCCTGACTGAAATCGGGATCAACCCGCGCCAGACTAAGCAGTTGCGCCACCAGGCGCGTGGTGTGATCGACGCCGAGCATGACCTGGTCAAGCGCGCGACTGCGCTCGGCCTCAAAGCGCGCGCGTTGCGCGACCTGGGTCTGGGTCTTGATCCCGGCGAGCGGATTGCGCAGCTCATGCGCAGCATCCGCGGTGAACTCGCGTTCGATCTGCAAGGTGGCAGCAAGGCGCTCCAGAAGATGATTCAAGGCGACCGTAAGCGGTTTAACTTCGGCAGGCACGTCTTCCGCCAGTGGCTGCAAATCGGCTGGCGTGCGGCTGGCGACTTCACGCGCCAGTTCTGACAACGGTCGCAGACCCCACGAAATTCCCCACCATAGCAACCACAACAAAAGAATCAGGCTGGACAGTATCGGCACACCGAGGCCAAAGCTAACGCGCCGCACCACCTGTGCCCGCACCGCCAGCGGCTCACCGACGCTTGCCACAATCTCGCCATTACTCCCTTGGCCGCGCAACGTGAATACGCGCCATACCGCACCCTTGATCACGGTTTGACTGAAACCGGTTTGGCCCTCTGGGGCCAGCGCGACGGCGGGCGCATTCGCCGACTGCAGCCGCCGCGGCGGTGCGCCGAAGGAGATCTGATAGGCATGATCCTGCACGTACGCAGGTAAGGACAGATGCCGTTTCAATTCAGCGGCGATGAAGCGATCAAATGCTGGCGGCAGACCCTTGCCTGATGGGTATTCGAGCGACTCGGAACGCACCAACGCTTCCAGCAGTTTCGCGCTCTCGGCGATATGCGCATCAAACAGCGCAGTAACCTCCTGCCGAACCTGATAGGACTGCCACAACGCGAGCAGACCCCAGGCCAACATACTGCCGACGCCGAGCACCCAGATAAATCGCTGGCGGAGCGAACGCGTCATCGTTCGGCATCGATCGCGTAGCCGACGCCGCGCGCCGTACGAATCAACTCGCTGCCGAGCTTCTTGCGCAGATGATGAATATGCACTTCAACGGTATTGCTCTCGACTTCTTCGCCCCAGGCATAGAGCGCCTGTTCGATCCGTTGGCGACTAAGCACCGTACCCAGATGGTCTACCAGTACCTGCAACACGGCGAATTCGCGCCGCGAAAGTTCAATTGGCACGGCATCGCGCGCACAGGTACGCGCGGCAAAGTCAATTTCGAATCCGCGCAGCGCGAGCCGCGAATAGCCCTGGCCAGTCGCGCGGCGACTCAAGGCCTGCAGACGCGCACTCAGTTCAGTGAGATCAAACGGCTTGACCAGGTAGTCGTCCGCGCCCGCATTTAAGCCATGCACGCGATCTCGCACGGTATCGCGCGCCGTCAGTAGCAGAACTGGCGTGCGATTGCCTAATCGGCGAAGGGCTTCCAGCAATTGCAGACCGGACATCCCGGGCAGGCCAATGTCGATCACCACCACCGAAAAACTCTCAGTGGCCAGCCCCGCCAGCGCGTCTTCTGCGGTCCGGAACCAATCCACCATGGCGTCGGTCTGCCGCAAACCGGTCGCAATTCCTTCACCCAAAATCAGATCATCTTCCACTAACAGGATGCGCATGCTGCTCCTCGCTTGATCGACCGCGCTGTCGCGGGGCGCTTGCCTGCGCTGCCTTGCGATCAATCAAGGCGCTGGCGCTGCGTCCTCGTTAGTATGCACTGTGGAATATTGGAGACGAAACAATGACGACGTCTGCTCTGGATGTACGTTACCGGCCTGCGCTCATCGCACTGCACTGGCTTACCTTACTGCTGCTTATCGGTGTTTATGCGTGCATCGAAGGGCGTGAGTTTTTTCCGCGCGGCAGTGCGCTTCGCGAGGGCCTGAAAACCTGGCATTTCATGCTGGGCTTGACGGTCTTTGGCGTGGTGTGGCTACGGCTGCTGCTTCGGCTATTCAGTGTGACACCGCCAATCGAACCGCCGCTGCTCTCACGCGCAGTGCATATTGCGCTCTACGCGGTGATGATTGGCATGCCGTTGGGCGGCTGGTTAATTTTGAGCGCCGCGGGCAAACCCATTCCATTCTTTGGTCTCGAACTGCCGGCGCTGGTTATGCCAGACAAAGACCTCGCCAAGACGGTAAAGAATCTGCACGAAACCGTGGGCATCGCAGCGCTCTATTTGATTGGTCTGCATGCGCTGGCAGGCTTGTTCCATCACTACTTTCTGCGCGATAACACGCTGTTACGCATGTTGCCGGAGTGGGGTCGAGTCGAACCTAAATGACATTGAAAATCGCGACTGAAGCCCGCCACGGACGACGGTTAATCCTGTAGGAGCGCCTTTAGGCGCGATGAACCGCGAAGCCGCGCCCTACGTGGCGTCGCCCTATTTGGCGTCCCCGCTGGGTGCTCGTTCAAACGCCTCCTCCGTATCGAAATCGCGTAATACGCTGTCCTGCTCCACTGGGATCAACCGCGTAGTGGACGCAGCAGATTGGAGTACTGCGCGCGCGCCCTCGTCACCACTCAGTGCGCGCAGCGCCGGGAGATGAAGCGCGCGGAACAAGACTGGATGCCCGCGTTGGTTTTGATAAGTCGGCGCGACCACAGTGATTGACGGGTTTGCCTCAAGCGTCTCGCGCAACAGGCCAAAGATCTTGACGGAGATCGAAGGCATGTCACCCAGCACCACAAATACGCCAGCGAGATTATCGGGCAGGGCACGCGCACCGATGGCCAGTGAGCTGCCCATGCCATCGGCAGGTTGTGAATTGACGACGCAGACGAAGCTCGCCGCTTCAAGCAATTGCCGCTTCGCGTCATCGTGCGGCCCGATCACCGCGCTGCGGTACGTGAGCGGCACAGCGTTTAAGACTTCCGTGGTCCAACTCAGCAACGCGCGCCCCCGCCAAGGATGCAGCAATTTGTCACCGCGCGCGAAACGCGAAGACAGTCCTGCGGCCAATAAGATGGCGCCATAGCCGCCAGTCTCGCGACTAGTCATGCGGTTTCGCGTATTGGGTTTGCACTATCTCGGCCAGAATCGCGAGCGCGATCTCGGGCGGATTCTTGCCGCCGAGTCTGAGCCCGACGGGCGCGTGCAAGCGGGCGATTAAGTTCTCGGCAAGCCCTGACTCGCGCAGCATCACCAGCCGCGCTTGATGAGTCCGCTGGCTGCCCAGCGCGCCCACATAGAAGCAATCCGCATGCAAGGCCTGCGCGAGAATCAGCGGCTCCCATTCGTGCTCATGGAACAGCGACACAAACGCCGTCCAGCGATCGAATTCCGCAAACTTAAAGGCCTCCGCAGTGGCGAGATATTCGGCGCGCAGCGCATGCGGCGTCGTGGCCTCGAGAGTTTCTGGTTCCGGCGAGAAGGCGATTACTTCAAAATCCGCCGCACGTGCGAGCTGCGCGAGAATCGGCACCAGTGGGCCTTTGCCGGCGATCACCAGCCGCGTGGTGGGGGGATAGGCGCGCACGAATCCGGTTTTGCTGGAGCCGGTGTCACCCAGCAGCACTTGGGTCCGCTGCTTTTCGGGATTGATCACTAACGCGGCGGGGTGTCGCGCGCGCTGTGCGGCAAGCAATTGAGCCAGCGCGGCATCTGCAAAGTCGACATCAAAATACACGTCAATCCCGGAGCCACAGGGCAGCCGGATATCGATGTACGGCGAGCCAGCGCCATAGCGCACGCTGCCGTTGCTGTGCTTCGCGATTCGCGTTTGCGCTTCGGCGATGATGGCGGCTTCCGCGCAGCCGCCAGTGATATTGCCGACGGCCTTGCCGTTTTCGGCAATCGCCATCTGGCTACCGAGCGGGCGTGGCGCGGAACCATCTGTTGCAATCAGCGTCACCAGCGCCGTCTTTAAACCTTGCGCGCGCCATTGCTGAAGACTGGGTAACACACTTTGCACATAGACGGCGGGCATGGCGTTATCTCGAAGAAAGATAGGAGTTGAGTATAAAACCGCGCGTTGTTATTAACACCGCCGTCGTGGCGATCGAATGCGTCAATCCACTAGCGTATTCGCGCGCAGCGCACCTTAAAATTGCTGGATTGCCACGTCGCCTGCGGCTCCTCGCAACGACCACAAGGTGCAATCTGCTTGTGCTATTTATCCTCGCGCGGCAATTCGCGGCCTGTCTCATCGAGCCGCAGATACTCAGCTTCGATCACGGTCGCGGCCGGATTCACCGGCTCCGTGATGTCCACCGCGCCGCGCTTAATCTCCGCCATCTGCACCCGCAGGGCATGCCGCAAACTTCGCGTCTTCCACCACAGATAAACGCCAAAACCCAGGCCAGCCGCCAACAGCACCGCAAACACGATTATCGAAAACATGAACAACCCGACGCCAACGACGAGCGCGATCACGGTCGCGAAAATTCGCCCGAGGAGGCCCGTCGCTGGCGGTGGCAGGCGTTGCATAAACTAGCGCGTCACCCGCAAGGCAGTCGCTGGCTTCATGTGACTTTAAAAACCTCATCCACCGGCACTTGCATTGTCGTCACCAGGCCGTTGGTTGAATGCGCCATGCCGATCACGGCAAGTAGCTCCGCGTACTGCGCCTCGGTCATCCCTTTGGCGCGCGCGGCAGCGGTATGCGAATGGACGCAATATTCGCATTTATTGGCGGCGGAGACAGCGATATAAATAAGTTCTTTGGTTAATGCGTCGAGCGCGCCGGGCGCCATCACCGCCTTCGCGCTCTCCCAGGTCCGCTGCAGCTGCGCAGGATTAATGGCCAGGGCTTTCCAGAAATTATTGATGAACTCGGTGTTGCGGGTGGCGCGGATGTCGTCATACACGGCGCGAACTTCGGGCTTCGCGTCCGCATACTCGATTAACTGCGTAGTGGCCATGAATGGCGCTCCTTGGGATTACTGTGCAGGGCAGGAGATTAGCGGAAAGCGCAGGGCCCGACGACCGGCGAATGAATTGGGCAAGCTCTGTTTGTAGTTTCCAAACCCGAGCCTCATCACCCCTGCTAGCTTTCGCCAATAATTTCTTGTTCGTCGTCAAGTTGTGCGGGCACGTTGTTGCGTGAGTAGCGTGAGTAGGGCGGAAAAGCGCAGCGCCTTCCGCCGAACTCCGACATCAGAATCCGTCATCCCGGGCGAAGACCCGGGATCCATGGGCGTCTGATGTAGAGGATGGATCCCGGGTCTTCGCCCGGGATGACGGGGATTAGGGGGTGGCCGCATACGGCGGAAGGCGCTGCGCTTTTCCGCCCTACGGCGCTGCTATGGCATAGACGCAGCTGCGTATCCGATGTCGGCGCCTTGGACAAGAAACCAATCTGCGCAGGCCATCGTCCACATACGGCGGAAGGCGCTACGCTTTTCCGCCCTACGTCGCTGCGTCACCGCAGTTCCCCATACTACGCGATCCTGCTTCGTGCGCTCCACACGCCGCTCTGCAGACAGCCATCCACCATCGCTGGCCTGCGCCGGTGGTTCTCACGGCGTGAAATCGCGAAGGGTAGGCTTGCCGATCTCCCCGCCAGCCCCGAGAATACAGCGCCCCGCCCGATCGCCACGCATGACCCTACTCACCTTCACGGATGTCTCGCTCGAATACGGTGCGTTGAAGTTGCTGACCAAGGTCAACTTCTCGCTGGTCGATGGCGAGCGCGTGTGCCTGATTGGGCGCAACGGCGCCGGTAAATCCACCTTGCTTAAGCTCAGCATGGGCTCGATGCAGCCCGATCAGGGCGAGATCGTGCGCCAATCCGATCTCCAGGTGGCGCAACTCGCGCAAACCTTGCCGGACGAATTGCACCTGACGGTGCGGGAATACGTGACCTCGGGGCTCGCGCATCAGGTGGAATTGATGGCGCGCTACACCGCACTTTCGGCGCGCGAGCTCGACGCGCAGGGCTTGAAAGACTTGGAGGTCTTGCAGCGGCTGGTCGATGCGCACGGCGGCTGGGATGTGGATCAGCGCGTGTCGATTCTGTTGTCTGAACTCGATCTGCCGGGTGAGCGCCGCTTAGGCGAACTCTCGGGCGGATGGCGACGCCGGGTGGCCTTGGCCCAGGCCCTGGTCGGCAAGCCAGATCTCCTGCTGCTTGATGAGCCGACCAATCATCTCGATTTGAGCACCATCGAATGGCTGGAATCGAGAGTGCGCAGTTTCCAGGGCGGCGTATTGTTTATCACGCATGATCGCGCCTTTGTGCGCAGTCTTGCCACGCGCATCATTGAAATTGATCGTGGACGCCTTACCGATTGGCCCGGCGATTACAGTGCCTATCTCTCCAACAAAGAAAAGGCGCTGGAAGAGGAAGCCCGCCACAGCGCGCTCTTCGACAAGAAGCTCGATCAAGAAGAGATCTGGATCCGCCAAGGAATCAAGGCGCGACGCACGCGCAACGAGGGTCGGGTACGCGCGCTGGAGGCTTTGCGTGAACAAGCGGCAGAGCGCGTGAAGCCGCTAGCCAAGCCGCGCATCATGGTCTCGGAAGCAGAAGAATCCGGCCGCAAAGTGCTCGAAGCACGCCATGTGATGTACAGCTACGGTGACGAGCCGCTGATTCGAAACTTCTCACTCAAGATGATGCGCGGCGAGCGCATCGGTCTCATCGGCAACAACGGCGTGGGCAAAAGCACCCTGCTCAAACTTCTGCTTGGCGAGCTCACGCCCAACAGTGGCACGGTCAAAATCGGCACGAATCTTGAGATTGGTTACTTCGATCAAATGCGTCGCGCGTTGAACCCGGACAAAACGGTGGCAGAAACAGTGGGCGATGGTCGCGAATACATCACCATCGATGGCAAAGAACGCCACGTGATTGGCTACCTGCGCGGCTTTCTGTTCAGCACTGAGCGCGCGCAGACCTTGGTGAAGTCGCTGTCGGGCGGCGAATGTAATCGGGTGATTCTCGCGCAGCTGTTTACGCGCCCAAGCAATTTATTGATTCTCGATGAGCCGACGAACGATCTGGATGTCGAAACCCTGGACGTGCTCGAGGATCAACTCGTCGCCTACACCGGCAGTCTTATTCTGGTCAGTCACGACCGGGAATTTCTGGATAATGTGGTGACCAGTATTCTGGTCTTCGAAGCTGACGGAAAAATTGAGGCTTATCCGGGCGGCTACAGCGACTGGATCGGGCGTGGGCGGCGGTTAGCGGCCAAGGACGCACCGGTTCGCGACCGCCACGCCGCCCCCACGCAGAAGCCGAGCCCGCCACTCACACGGCCGATGCCGCCAAAAGTCGAGACGGGTGGAAAACTCAGCTACAAGTACAAGCTTGAACTCGAACGTCTGCCGGCCGCGATTGAAAAGCTTGAAACGCGGCTTACCGAGCTGGCGAAACAAGCCGAAGGCCCGGCGTTTTATGACCGTCCGTATGCTGAAGTCGAAACCCACCTGCAGTGCATCGCCGAGACCCAGCGCGAACTTGATTGGTTGATGATGCGCTGGGTGGAGTTGGAAGAGATGAGTAAGTCGGGGGCGCCGCGCGGCTAAATTACACGCATCCCGTTGTCGCCAAAATCCATACTGAATTTCCGACGCCCCTGGATCCCGGGTCTTCGCCCGGGATGACGGAGTTTAGAGGCAGCACGAACCCTTAACCTCGTCATCCCGGAAACGGCAAAGCCGTTATCCGGGATCCATGCTGAATTTCCGGCGCCCATGGATCCCCGGTCTACGCCGCTTCGCGGCTTCGCCCGGGATGACGGAGTTTAGGTGTAGTGCAAACCCTTAAGTTTTCGTGCGCTGCACGTTTTAAATCGACCTCATGCGTTGGCGTGGAATAACGGCGCAGCGATAGTCGCCAGCGGGTTCAAGCTCGTCAGCGCAAGATCTCCGTTGCGAAAGAGGTTTGAGGCGGATGGAATTGGGGCGAAGCCCGCCATCGCTTGCGCGAGTTGGCTGACGTCCTGGGCCAACAGCCGGGTGCCATCGGCAAAGCGGTATTCGTCTATGACGGGGCTGAACCCTGGAAATTCGATGCCGACACTCAGCGTGTCCTGGGTCCCGAGAATGCCGATTTCGATTCCGCCAAAGCCGCGTTTGAATGTGAGATCGCGTGCGCTCAGCCCGGCGCCAAATTCCACCACCTCGTAATCGCGCGACAGGATCTCGAAGACACGATCCCGGCCAGAACCCCGTTCAAAGCGATAGATATCGTTGCCGAGCCCGCCGACCAGCAGATCGTTGCCCGGTCCGCCATTGAGAACGTCAGCGTCATTCCCGCCGTAGAGAAGATCATTGCCAGCGCCACCCTCCAAGGTATCGCGCCCCGCTTCGCCGTAAAGCAAGTCGTTGCCCGCTTCGCCTCGCACGAAATCGTCGCCGGCCAGTGCAGCTATTCGGTCATGTCCCGCTGTGCCGAGCAAGTGGTCCGCACCTGCAGTTGGGCGATTGCTGAGTGGCACCGTGACATTGATCACGAGCGCAGCGGAGGCCGTCGCTCCCACCAGATCAGTGGCAAGAAAATTCAGATTAAGCGTGCCAGCATCAGCGACATCTGGCGTGCCCTGCAAGGTACCTCGCGCCGCATCGAAAGTTAACCACGCTGGGAGCGGATCACGCACCGCTACCTGCAGTTCCTCAAACGGATCGGGATCTGTGAACAAACCGCTCGGCACGGTGAACGTAAACGGTGTGCCTGCCCGTGCCGTCGCTGGCGTCAGCGCCAGTGCCGCCACGGGTGCGTGGTTCACCAACTTGAGCGCATCCACTGTGGGGCTATCGCCGAACTGGAAGCGCTCGATCCGCGCTGAGAGTCCGTGATACCAGTCGGCGATTCGCACTGTCTGATCGGGTGCTGAGATCAGCAGCGCGGCACCGTCGCTCGCGTACTGCAGTTGCGTGGGATCGATCCCCGGTCCCCACGCCAGCACATCCACACCCTGCTCATCCGCGATCAAATCGGCACCTCCGTCCACTTCAATCACATAGCGATCATCGCCCGTGCCACCGCGCAGCTGATCATCGCCGCGCCCGCCGGCCAACCGGTCGTCGCCCCCTTGGCCATTGACGCGATCCACCACACTGGTGCCGGTGAGATCGTCATTCAGGGCTGTGCCGTCAATCTCGAACCCGTGGGCGATCAGCGTTGCATAGGACCAACTGGTGCCATCGGCGAACTCCACGGTATCGATCGTGCGCGGACCGCCGAGCACGTCGTTGTAGTCCACGTCATCCAGATGAATGGTCGGAAACTCGGGCCCTAAGTCGAGCGCAACCGAACCCTTGCGGAGCAGTATCGAGCCACCCGCGCCAACATTGAGATACAGCGTGTTGGACCCGCTATCGTCCCTTAGACGCACCTCGTAGAGGCCGCTGGGATGGCGTCCATAAACTGCGTAACGATCATTCCCGGGCCCGCCCTCGCTCACGTGCTGCCCGCGTTCTGCGGTAAATATCAGCGTGTCGTTGCCGGAGCCGCCGAAGGTCATGCTGCCAAAGGAACTGCGGCCGATAAACAATCGATCATCCCCGGCGCCGGCGTACACGGCAGTGGTCGCGGGCGTCGTTGCGGTGACTTCGATAATGTCGTCCCCTGGCGTGTGGTAGGACACCGCACCGGAAAAATTTTCGCGCCCATAGAGAACATAGCTGCCAGCGATGTCCAGTGAACTGCCGATCAGCGCATCGGCATAACCATCACCGTTGATATCGCCGAGCCCGGCCGCAAATCTGGGTGCGCCAATCCCGGTTGACGCGTTTGGAATCGCCGCGAAGAGTCCGTTAGCGCCATTGAGTTCGCTTAAAGTCAGCGGTTCGGGACGAGCCTCGCGCGCGCCAAACACGAGCGCCACGAAGGCGGCCTGCTCCGCAAAGAGATAGGGCGAACTGCCGATCGCAAAATCAGCCAGGCCGTCAGCGTTCAGATCGCCGAGCGCCGCGACATGGGTGCCCTAATTCGCATAGCTGAGCGCATTCGGCGCGGCGTCACCCGGTAGCCCCGGGTATGGCAGAAAATTGATCGCGAAGCCGCTGCTGCTGGAAAAAAAATTATCGACATCGATCACGGTGTTGAGATCGGTGACGCCATAAATCACGACCCCGCGCGCTTCGTTCAACCAGGCGAAGTAATCCTCGCGCTGATCACCGTTGTAATCACCGATGGCGTGAATTCTCGCCGCTTCAACCGCTGCACCATCCGCCATTCGCAGATGCGGCGCAAAAGCGTTGACCACCGGCATGGTGAAAACTTCCGCGAGCGGCAGCGCAGTAAAATCGACAGCGGCGGAAAAAGGCGTCGCGCGCCCCAGCAATGCGCGAGTACCGAGTACCACATCAGCCACGCCGTCGTGGTTGAAGTCTCCGCGCAGCGGGTTATAACGCTCAAGACCGCCGCCATTCGGTGTAAGGCTGGCGAGATCAAAATTGGCGAGGCTGAAGCCGTTGTAGCCATTCAGCGCAGGATGCGCGTAGTCGGTACCAAACCCCTCACGACGACCGAATACGATGCGCGCGGCTTCAGGTTCCAACAAATCATCGAGTCCGTCGTGATTGAGATCGCCCACGCCGAGCAAGTAGGGCGACGCCGTTTGGCTGCCGAAGCGAGTGACCCAGGTGCCCTGATTGGCCGGCAGCAGATCGGGCTCAAAGATGGCGACGACCTGCTCACCCAACGTCGGCAGCACGTCAATCGCGAAATGATCAACGGCCGACTGACCACGCCGATCCTGCACTTGGATTTCGATTTCGACAGTGCCGGCGACAGTGGGTGTTCCTGTGAATGCCCGCGCTTCCGCATCGTAGCGAAGCCAGTGCGGCAGGGCGCCGCCGGCACGCCCGGTCACGGTTTCCCTCAGGGTATCGCCCGGGAAGAGATCGATAAACTGCCCGGACGGCAGCGCATAGTGAAAGGGCGTCGCGACAAATGCGGCCTGCACGCTTGCCGGCTGCAGCACGCGCGGTGCGGGGTCGACCAATTGTGCGTAGCGCGTATCGAACTCGTTGGCGCTCAGCACCAGACCATCGTCGAAGACAAAATGCGCAATCTGACCCGGCGTAATGACGACCGTGGCGTCCCTGGTGGTCAGGACGTAACGGCTATCGCGCGCGGAAACGGCCAGATCTGCGAGCCGAATTCCCGGTGCGAATTGCAGCGTGTTAGCGCCCTGCGCATCCAGCACTTCGACTTCGCCCGACGTATCGATGACATATCGATCATTGCCTGCCCCGGCGCTCACCGCGCCGCGCGCAGCGATGCGGATTAAATCATCACCCGCCGTGCCGCGCGCTGCGGGATCGCCAGTGAATGTCCAGAGTTCGCCCGCGCTGGCGGGCTGTAGAAAACTCTCGCGCGCCAGATAGCCGTGTTCACCGGCCCGGAGATAGCCGATGCCGCCTTCGCCGCGCCAATTGCGGATTTTTACCTGCTGTGACTCGCCCAGGCGCAGCACCAGATCGCTACCCAAATCGAACGCTTCGAGGTGACTCAGGGCGGACGCATCGAGCAGCCACAGACCATTGTCGCCGCGCTCATCGAGGATTTCCTCGCGCCCGTCACCGACGCGATAGAGATATAAATCATTGCCGCCATCGCCAAACAGCTGATCGGCGCCGGCCTCACCATTCAGCACATCGTTATGATTACCGCCCCGTAGCACATCGTCACCACCACCGCCGAATAGCGCATCAGCCCCCGCTCCACCCAGGAGTTGATCCTCACCTTCGTCGCCGAACAGCGCATCGTCGCCATCCTCACCTAGCAGGACGTCGTCGTCCGCACCGCCAAACAAGGCGTCATTGCCATCTTCACCGAACAGCACATCGTCGCCGTCGCCGCCAATCAGCTGATCGTTATCGTCACCGCCGAGTAGCTGGTCCTGTCCAACGCCACCTTCGAGCACGTCGCGCCCGCTATCGCCATAGAGAATATCCGCATCGTCATCACCCGCAACAAGATCATCACCGGGCCCCCGTGCAACCGATCAGCTCCCGCGCCACCGTGCAGTACGTCATCCCCATCTTGCTGATTGCTTTCATCGCCACCATGACCAACGATTAGATCCTTGCCATCACCACCGTCGATCACATCGGCCCCACCGCCGCCGCGAAGATGATCGTGGCCACTGCCACCGAAAAGATGATCAGCCCCGTCGGCGCCCGCGATCACATCCTCATCTGCGCCGCCATCCAGCCAATCATCGCCAGCGCTGCCGAAGAGATAGTCGTCGCCTTCCTCGCCATACAATGCATCCCAGGCCGTATCCTGCGGCGCGAAGAGCTCGCTTGTACTGGCAGCTGTCGCACCGCGCACCCGGATGTTGCGCGGATCTCTAACCACTCCGCCAAGCGGATTCGGCAGGAACTCCAACGTCCAATTCGATTGCGCGTGACTGATCGCGTTGCTGCCGCTTAGGAAATCATTGCCTGGCCCGCCGAGCAGGATATCGTGGCCACCGCCGCCCATAAGCAAGTCATTGCTATCGTCGAGGCCACCACGCAACACATCGTCGCCCGCGTCCCCACTCAGCACATCGACACCGGCCCCACCATCGAGAACATCCGCGCCGTCGTCACCGTACAAGCGATCGCGATCCGCGTCGCCATAAAGTTCATCCGCGCCGAGGCCGCCATCGAGCAAGTCGTCATCGTCGCCGCCAAACAGCTGATCGTCCTCCTCATCACCAGTCACCTGATCATCGCCGGCCAGTCCACGCAACAGATCGCGCCCTGCGGTACCTTGCATTCGATCATCATCGGCAGTGCCCGTGCTTTCCGTGCGCTGCGGAATTGGCACCGCTGCACCGCGTAACGAGATCCCCAGATCGCCATCCGTGAAATCGTCGATGACCACGCCGGCGACTTGTAAGGTGCGGGTGAGAGGATTGTGGAGATACCACAGCGCGGGAGTCGCACTTGATTGGTAAACATTCAGCGCGGCGGATTCAAAGTGCGTGCGCAAGGGTTGTCCGCTGGCGCGCAGGACCTGCCCCTCCAGCACGACGTTTAATTCGCCATCGGCATCCTTGATGTGATCGCCCCTGCTCGCAAAGTAGCGATCGAACCCGGCACCACCCTGCAGATCGTCTGCGGCGAGATCCTCCAGCTGTTCCGTGCTCCCGCCGTAGAGCGAATCCGCGCCTTCGCCGCCCCAGAGGGTGTCGGCACCAGCACCGCCTTGCAAATGGTCGAGGCCGATACCGCCATCCAGCACGTCCTCACCGGCCTCGCCGTGCAGATCGTCATTCCCCGCCTCGCCATACAGGTGATCACGCAAACCTGTCCCAGGCGCAAGATCGCCATCCGAGCTGCCGAACCACACAGCTCGCGCAGGCGTGCGGTTCACCGTCGCGCCGAAGGGATGCACTTCTACTGCGGTGATTCGTAAGGTGTCGGCGTGCGCGAGATCTTCCACCTTGAAAGGTACGGGACCATGAACTTCATGCGCCTGATCATCCTGGCGGCGTCTGATCTCGGCTTCGAGATAGGCTGCGCGATCATCGAGGTAATCCGGACTGAAGCGCTCGAGCGCAAGCGCGGGTTGCGCCGCGTAGCGTGATTCGTCGCCCACCAGCGCAAAGGGATTGAGTTCAACCAACGCGTAGCGATAGGCCGCCGAGCTGCGCGCACGCGTGGCAAGTTCATTTGCCGAGAGGCCGACGAGCGATTCGAGGACGAGGCTTGGTGAATTCTTTATGGTGTCTTCAATCGCCAGGATTCGCGCGTGGATTGCGCTGCGTCGATTGAAGGTGCCAGGGGCATCCTGTTCGCTGGGATAGCCCAAGGTGCCAGCTGCGACTGGTGCCAATGAGACATCATGATCATGCACTGCCTTATCCAGCGCGCCGATCAGACGTTCCAAACTCGCTGCGGGTGCGTTGGCGGCGGCATCGAGCAGGCCCTCGATTTTTTGCTCATTGAGCGCGGGACTTATTTTTTCCAGCAGCGCATAGACCGCCAGGCTATCCATGATCTGATCCATGCTGTGGCTATTCATCTCGGTCCAGATCGGGCGCGCCGGCGTAGGTGGTCGCCCAGTTATCGCACCGGCCACCAGATCGACATCATCCCCGGGCGCACTATCTTCACTCACGTAATTGAGCAGGCGCGGTGCAATTTGCGAAAAATTGCTGGCGGGGCCACCTGGCAGGTACGCCGCAAACAATTGGTTGATAAGTGGCTCGGTGAGCTGCTGGGCATTGGTGAACCCTTCAGCGACAAATGGCTTGATGGGCGAGTTCGGCGCCAAGCCTTCGAGCAGCTCGACGACATTGCCAGGAATGAATTGGACGGTGACCGGATCAAAGTTCCCGCTATTGAAGGTCACCGCTTCCTGGAACAATCCCGGAAACATGCGCAGCGCGAGTGTCGCCAGATGGCCGCCCAGCGAATGGCCGGTGACGGTAACGTCATCCCCGGCCTGCAGCACGCCTTCGCCGTGCCCGGTGTAGCGCGGTTGAAACCAGTAATGCACAACTTTCTGATCTGCCGGGTCGTCACCCTTGCGTAAGGTGACACTGACACTCGGCAAATCCGCAGGCGCCTGCTCAGTCACACGCAGCTCGAGTTGCAGTACGTTGGCGTCCCCACGGGGTGCCCGCAGCCGCTGGATGTAATTGAATAATGATGTCGCCTGCGACAAGCTCATGCCGATCAAGCCGATCTCGAGTATGTCCGCCTGAAAAACATCGAGAAATAATTGAGTCTGATCCGGCTCGGTGCCGCGTATTGCCAGAACCTTCTTATTTCCGTTCGCGAAGACATTCGCGGCGAAGCCGGTGGCGTCTGAGGGGTGGAAGCTGGGAATGGACCAGGGGGTAGTTGGATCCGCGCCTAAATTCTTCCGAACGACGAAATTAGGAATGGTTAAATTGTCATTTGTCGCTTTTGCTATGTCTTCTGAGCTGTTCGAATTGAAGGTGTCCCATATCGCGTAGGCTGCATCTGAAAATAACGAATACTGAAAAATTTTAGAAAATTTCACTTGCCGCTCCTTGGCATAATTGGTTGAGTAACTCCAGATATCTGCTGCTCTGGACGAAAACTGGCTCCGTTTCCGATTAAAAAATCTCTTGGAACTTTAATTCTTGGCTCTTCGTGAAATCCGGTAGGTAGTTGGTAGGGTGAATGGTGAATAGGGCGGAAAAGCGTAGCGCCTTCCGCCATCTCGTATACGTCGTCGCTAACGTGATGTCAGTGCATTGGGCAAGGAACGTTTTACTTGAGCCGGCGCCAGCATACGGCGGAAGGCGCTACGCTTTTCCGCCCTACGACTACGACGCCGCGGAACGCTGCGTCGTAGTCTCAAGGTTCTCACCCGCTGCTTGCCATCACCATGAAATCCCCAATTTCTACCCACTTGATTACTCGGAGACCCTATTTCTTTACCCTCTCATTGCGAGTTACTTAAGTAGGCTCTGGTCTGATAACTAATTTCACGAACTCCGAAGAACTTGGAATCCGATCTCCTCCTCGCTGAATCGGCGGTCCCTGAATACACATCGGAGGGGTGAATTTGAAGCCCACATCGGTGATCTGATCAGCCCATCCTCTAAAGATATGAAAGTATGTTGCTTCAGCAAGTAACGAACCCGACACTCGGTTTGCGATTTTTTCTCTACTCTTCTCCATGTGCCTGGACACCGGAATGTGTGATTCTGACCGGTATTCAAAAATGCTTTTGAGTACATCGATTCGTTCCTTACGCGGTTCGCCATCTCGGAGTGTCAATCTGAAATGTCGCCCGCCTGGCTCAGAGTACTCAATCCATTTTAGCCCGTACTTTGACCAGTACTTGATATCCCAAAGCCCATACACGCCCTCCGCCTCCACCGTCTCATAAACATGCAGCCCCGCTTCAGTGGTACACAGATGCTCGGCTTCGCGCGCGATTTTCACTACGTCGTAATACGCCACAAAGATAAACCCCGCGAGCAAGGTGGGCACGAGTGTGGCTTGAAGCCACCAGGATCCGCGTCGAATAAAAACGAAATACAGCAGCGGCAGTACCACGAGCCCG
>CAMATU010000078.1 GCA_945861225.1 Klebsiella pneumoniae | reverse complement strand
CGACAAAGGGCGTAAGGTAACCGACGTGGAAATGGATACAGTCAGGATACGGCCACACAAATTTCACGGCGAGTGGAACTACACCATAGAGCCACACTCGCTATGACGCACGCTGGATCTGATCGATTTGTTTTGTCACGGGCCCTTAGCTGCCTGCCATGCGTCCCAAGTGTTGCTGCCGACCACTGCCACCGCGTTCACGTTATCCAAGCTTTCGGTTCCGCGCCCGGTGCCTGCGGCGACCCGCGTGGCCACGACCGCCAGCATGCCTTGCGGCGTCGGCGGGAGCACCGCGAGGGTGCCGCCAAAGGTCGGGCAATGTTTGATGACGGCGTAGACCATGTTGGGGAGACGAATGTCGAGACCATATTTTGCACTGCCATCGACTTTGAGCGGGATATCACCGCGTGCGACTGTTTTGCCGATGCTCTTAAACTGGGCATCCGGCACCAACGGCGCGCTGGCCGGCGGCGGCAGCAGAGCGGCCGCCGCGGCGACTTGCCCATAGGTGTAGGTTGCGCCGGACGGTAAATGCGTAATCAGTCCGTTCTGGACCGTGTAGCTCGCGCGTGTCTGATCCCCTTGCGCGTTCATCGCAGCTTGGACCAGCATTTCCCGGGCAAGCGCACCGGCGTCGCGCAGTTTCCAGAAATTATTCCGCGTGACGCTACTACCAACCGTATTGATCGCCGCGCCAACCGGCGCGGGAGTGGTGAGCGTTGGCCCACCCTGGACAGTCAGGATGCGCGCGTAGTCGATCATTAAATCTTCGGCCAGAATTTGCGCCAACCCGGAAAATGATCCTTGCCCCATATCAGAGGCGCCGATCGTTAAAGTCACGCTGTCATCAGAGCCAACCTGCAGCCAGGCATTAACCTGGGTATTCAAGGTCACAGCTTCGGCTTCGCCGATACGCGTGAGCTCCGGTAGCGTAAACCCGACGAGAAGCCCGCTGACTGCGGTCTGTAGAAACTGGCGGCGGCTAACTGCAACTGAATTTTTCATGGTGTTCTCACTGATGTTGTGTGGTGCTTTGCTCGAGCTGCGATCTCCGTGCTTGCTCACAGCTTGGCTAGCGCTTGTTTAATCCGAGGATAAGTTCCGCACACACATAGATTCTTCACCTCTGAAGCAATTTCGGATCCATGATGACCGGCACGCATCGCGCAGGCGACGGACATCAGCATGCCCGACTGACAGAAGCCACATTGCGGAACCTGGTTCGCGATCCAAGCCTTTTGTGCGGGATGACTACGATCGGCAGACAAGCCTTCGATGGTCGTAATCTTCTTGCCGGTAGCTGAACTCGCGTCGAACACACAGGAATGTTCAGGTTTACCATCGATCATCACTGTGCAGGCACCGCAGACTTCGATGCCGCAGCCGTACTTGGTGCCGGTCAGGCCTATCAAATCCCGCAATACCCACAGCAACGGCATGCCGGGATCGTTGACGGTTACAGTATGGTTAACGTTATTTACATTGAGTGTAATCGAAGGCATCAGAGCTCTCCCTTTAAGGAATGTTGGGCGACGAGAATGGGGTGGCCGATCGCGAGAATTGGTAGCACGCTTGGTGTTACGACATCGTGCGAGAAAACCGTGTGAGGGGACTGCACTAGGATTCCTTTCCTATCGATGAATCGAATTGTTTTGCAGTAACCCGTGTGACTCGAAACTGCAAATCCGCAATCAATCGGGCGGTGGCGAAACGTTGGCGCGGAAAATCCGCGGGGGGTTACGCAGTCAAGCGCGCGATGAACTACAGGCGAGCCAAGCTACACTTAGATCCTTAAGAAACTCTTAAAATCGGCAGCGCAGGCGAGGCAACTGTGCCAAGCAGTTCACAATATTTGACATTCGAGTCGGTCTACCCTCTTCGCCAGGTGTGATAGCGGGCCAGCCAAGTGAGTAAAGCCTGCGGTTGATGATTGCGTCGCCATGCGCCGGCCACATATTTATTGGCCTCACTCAAGGTGGGATAGGTATGGATGGTGCCGAGGATCTTGTTGAGTCCAAGTCCGTGGCGCATGGCGAGCACGAACTCGGCGAGGAGATCGCCAGCATGGGTGCCGACGATCGTGACCCCGAGAATGCGATCCTTGCCGGGCACGGTCAGCACTTTTACGAAGCCGCGGGTGCTGCTGTCGGCAATCGCGCGGTCGAGATCGTCCAAGTCATACTTCGTGATTTCATAGGGAATTTTTTGCGCCTGGGCCTCAGCTTCGCTCACGCCCACGCGTGCGATTTCGGGATCAATGAAAGTAGTCCAAGGGATCACCGAATAATCGGCTTTGAATTTCTTGAAGGTCCCAAACAACGCATTCACAGTGGCATACCAGGCCTGATGCGCGGCGGTATGGGTGAACTGATAAGGCCCCGCGACATCACCGGCAGCCAGAATGTTGGGGTACAGCGTTTCGAGGTAGGCGTTGGATTCAACGGTTCCATCAGTCGGAATTCCCAACGCTTCGAGTCCGAAACCGGTGAGTCGCGCCGCGCGCCCAACGGCGCACAGCAGGCGATCGAAAGGCAGGGCTTTTTCCACTCCGTCAGTCTCGACTATCAGATGCCATTGCTCGCCGATGCGCGTGCAGCGCAGCGCGCGATGGCCGAGCAACACGTTAACCCCATCCTGACGTAACGCATCGATTGCACAGAGCGCAGCATCCTCATCTTCGCGTGGTAGCAGACGCGCACCTTGTTGAACTTGGGTGACTTCAGCGCCCAGTCTGGCGAAGCACTGCGCGAGTTCGCAGCCGATAGGTCCGCCACCGAGCACGATCAGTCGGCGCGGTAATTCGCGTAAGCCCCACAAAGTATCGCTGGTGAGATAACCGGCTTCTTCGATCCCCGGCAACGCCGGCACCACCGGTGCAGCGCCGGTCGCGATCACAATGCTGCGGGTGGTCAGGGTTTGTTTGCCAGCTGCGCCACCCTCAATTTCGACTGTCCACGGATTCACGATGCGCGCATAGCCCTGCACACACTCCACCCCCAAGTCTTCGTAGCGCGCGATCGAATCATGCGGTTCCACGGTCTTGATGATGCTGGCGACGCGTTCCATCACCTCTGCGAAATCGAAACTTGCCTCTGCAGTGGCGATGCCGTATGTGCGCGACGCGCGAATTTGTTTCAGTACGGTGGCGGTCTTGATCAGGGCCTTGCTCGGCACACACCCATAGTTCAGGCAGTCGCCGCCCATTTTATGATTTTCGATTAGCGTGACTTTAGCTTTCACCGCCGCCGCGATATAGCTTGAAACCAGACCAGCGGCGCCCGCCCCGATGACGATTAAATTGCGATCGAAGCGCGACGGTTTGAGCGCTGCCCAAGGGGCGTAGACCTTGCGGCGTTGAATAATAGTGACCAACCGCTTGGCGAGCAGCGGGAACATGCCAAGCAGCACAAAGGAGCCGAGCAGCGCGGGCGACAGAATCCCGCGCAGTGAATCGAGCTTCGCGAGCTGGGTTCCGGCATTCACGAACACCACGGTGCCGGCCAACATGCCGATTTGACTGACGAGGTAGAACACGCCCACTTTCATACGTGTCAGGCCCATCAGCAGGTTGATCACAAAAAATGGCACGAGTGGCACCAGACGCAGGGTGAAGAGATAGAACGCGCCTTCCTGTTCAATCCCGCGATTGATTTCTGCCAAACGCGCGCCGAAACGCTCCTGTACGCTATCGCGCAACACATAGCGGGAGGCCAGAAAGGCGAGTGTCGCGCCGAGCGAGGAGGCGAAGGAGACCACTAAAGTACCTACGCCCAAACCGAAAATGGCACCGCCGGCGAGGGTCATCACGACTGCGCCCGGCAACGACAGGGCAGTCACTGCCACATACCCCATGAAATACGCCGCGATCACGCCCAGTGTATTCGCGGCATAGAGCGCGGCTAAGTCCGCTTGGCGCTGTTGAATAAACTCAAGACTGAGATAACGGCCGACATCGAAGACAAAGAACGCCGCGATGGCTGCGCCAACAAGAGCGAGCATGAACAATTTCTGGCGCGGCATGACAATTTCCTTATGAGGTGTCTTCGGTGCTGCGCGTAAGTTCGCGGCGTAGCGCCTGAAGGTTACAGAGGATCACCCTAGAAACGGCAGTTGAACGGCGCGTGGCGTAGCGCGGTTCAACTTTAAGGTGAATCCAATGAGAAGTGAAAACTTCAAGCAGGCCTAGCGCTTCCTCACGAAGTTCTGCGGTCAATGGTTGTTTCTCGGATCAGGCTCCTCAGCAGAAGCCGCAAGAATGGTCTGCAAAAATGGTAGGGTCTTTGAGATTACGCGCGGCCTATTCGGCCTAGCAGGCTGCTAGCCCGAGCTTTCTGCTGCTGGCACAGGGGTTGCTCTAGGATCTTCAGTGCAACCCCTGTGCCGCAGGTTTGGGAATAACTGAATGGCTATGAATAAGTCGCTTACTGTCGCCTACACGCCGGATCCTGATGACGCGTTTCACTACTGCGCACTGGAAACTGCGCGCGTGCCATGGCCGGAAGGCGTCACGGCGACCTTCGAACACCTGCATATCAAGGCGCTGAATGAGAGTTGTCGCTTTGGGCGCTTCGACGTGTGCGCCATCTCGTCCGTGTTCTACCCCCAAATTGACGACTCCTATGTCATTCTCGGCTCGGGCGCTAGTGTGGGGCGTGACTACGGACCGGTGTTGGGATGCCGCGAGGATGACGCGCTCGAATCCCTGGTCGGCAAGCGCGTGGCTGTCCCTGGGACCTCTACCACCGGCTATTTTTTACTGAGCTATTTCTATAAAAGCTTCACTGCAGTACCGATGGCTTTCGATCAACTGGTGGTGGTGCGCGCAGTGCAGGATCGTACGGCCGGTTTCAGTGCTTTCATTCCGTGGTCCTTCAAACCAGGTAACTCGGCGCTTGGCAAGAAAATTAAAGTGGCCGCGCATCCGATGCAGTATCTGCGGCTGCTGGCGGTGGCGCGGCTCATGCTCGATAACGTCCCGCATGTGCAGTCTTCGTGGTTCAGCGAGGATCTGCGCACCGGGCAATTGGGTTTGCTCGCAGGTGCCGACGATTTCGGTGGGCTGTTGTTCGAGGAGAGTGTGCTCGGCAAGGCCGGGCACGCGCCGAAGACCAGTCTCGTCTGCACCCTTGAGGTCATTCGCGCGATGGGCTTCGAGCCCGCGCAACGCAATTCGTTCTACGAAGTGATCGCGCGCTACGACCAGGACGTCGCGGCCTAAACGACCAGCCACCGTTGCGAATTGGTGCGGCTGTGACTCACCGGACATTTTCCGCGAACTTAATGAGACTCAGGTCACACGCGCACAAAAGTTAATCCTCTATACCTACACCGTAGCAATTGACCTCGCGTTAACCGCATCAAGCGCCGCACTTTGGCGGTCGATGTAACACGCGAACCCTAGCCCTTTAGCCAATGGAGTAGCGATATGACTTTCACGATCGGACGCGTGACCTCGACCTTACTGGCCTTAGTGGTGTTGATCGGCGCCAGCCCTGACACCTCGGCCCGCCGTCACTTCGGCAAAGACCAGCCCTTCGCGTTAACCGACCTGCCGCTTGGCAAGCTCCGTGCTCGCCTGGAGCAACTGCCTGCCGAGAAACGCTTGCGTGCGATGACTTGGTTGCATCGCTTCAATTTTCCTACTGCTGACGTGCCCCAGCTGCGCTCCGATCTGGACGGCGGTGTGTTGTATGTGGATGCCGCGCCGTTGCCCGACGCAGTCACGACCACGCCGGTGGTGGGTGCAGCGAGTGTCGCGACCACCATTCCAACGACTTCCGCCTTCGCCTTACACAGCCGGGCCGGTGCGACCAATGTGGTTTACCTCGACTTCGACGGGCACACCCTTACCGGCACCGCCTGGAACGCGAGTACCGGGCGTGCCGCACTGAACGCCGTGGCTTACGATACCGATGGTGTGCTGGGCAGTTTCAGTACCGGCGAACTCAATAACATCATCAACATCTGGCGGCGCATCAGCGAAGATTTCGCGCCGTTTAATGTGGATGTCACCACCCAGTTGCCGGCGAGTTTTGGCCCCCGCATCGCGCGTGTGTTGATCACACGAGACAGCGACAGCACGGGCGTGGCAATGCCGTATCAGGGTGCAGGTGGTGTGGCCTATATCAATGTCTTCGGCGCCAGCAATTACAGTTACTACCAGCCGGCGCTGGTGTACTACAACCGGCTTGGCAATGGGCGCGAGGACTTCGTCGCGGAAGCGGCCTCGCACGAGATGGGCCATAACCTGGGTCTGTCGCACGATGCGACTGCGACCAGTAGCTACTATGGCGGCCACGGCGCGGGCGCGACGTCGTGGGGACCGATCATGGGCACGGGCTATAACCGTGCCGTCAGTCAATGGAGCCGTGGCGAATACGCCGGGGCAAATAATTTTGAAGACGACGTTGCCATTGTGACGAGCAAGGTGGGCCTGCGCAGCGATGACTACGGAAACACGAATGCGACCGCCTCGCCGTTGATCGCAACGCCGACCGGCGTAGTGACATCGGTGACTATCGATAGCGATTGGAGCAACAGCCAACCACAGAACAAGGGTGTGCTCGCCAGTCAAAGCGATATCGATGTGTTCTATTTCGATGCCTCCGCCGGCGCCGTGAACTTAACCGCGACTCCCCATCGCATGCCGGCCAACACCGCCGGCGGCAATCTTGATGTGGAGCTCAGGCTTTATAGCCAGGGCGGCGCGCTACTCGGAACGGCGAGTCCGAACGGCGCGACGAGTGCCAATCTGGTGGCCAGTGTGCCGGCCGGGCGGATGTATCTACAGGTGTCCGGCGTCGGTGATCCCACCGTGCCCTACAGCGACTATGGCAGTCTTGGTCAATACAACTTAAGTGGGACGTTGCCAGTGGCTGTAGCCAACACTACACCACCTAGCCCAAATCCGATGAGCTTCGAGGCCGCGCCGACCGCGACTGGGCCGACCGCAATTGCGCTACGCGCAACGACTGCCATCGACGATGCCGGCAGTGCCGTTCAATATCGCGTGGAATGCACAGCGGGCGGTGTCGGTTGTGTCACGAGTGCCTGGCAATCGGCGCGGGACTTTACCGCCACGGGTCTCGCCGCCAACACGCTCTATCGTTATCGCGTAAGGGCGCGCGATGCCTTTGGCAACGAGACCAATCCTTCCAGCGAGGCGTCGGTCACAACACCGTCACCGGTGGTGGTGCAGGTGAACCGCGCGCCGCTGGCCGTGGCTGACGCGGCTTCCGTCAATCCCTTCAAGGTGGTGACACTCAATGTGCTGGCCAATGACTCGGATCCTGATGGCGATCCACTGACTATCACGGGCGTGACGAAGGCTGCACGTGGCGGGGTATCCGTGGTGAATAACCAGCTTCGCTACCGGGCTGGGAGCAAGACCGGTACGGATGTCATCAGCTATTCGATCGCCGACGGTAGGGGCGGCGTCGCGACAGCGACAGTGGTAGTGACCATCCGCGCGCGGTGACCGCGCACCTCCGGATCAGGAGACCTTAACGGCAAACCCACGCGCCGGCGCTGCTGCCGGGGCGTGGGTTTGTATCGCTTCAGCCCTTCAATTTGCCGTTCAGAAAGTCATCGATCGTCGCGGTCACGAGCACCTTGCCGCTGGCGTCGAGCACATCAAATAGCTTGCCGTCTACTGCCTCGCAACTGAACAACACCACTGCGCCCTGTGTGCCGCCAAACTCCATGTGCACATCGCCGCCCGGATTACGCGCGAAAAATCCTGGCTGGCGAATCTTGTGGACGGTTTCCGTAGCCGAAGTTTCGATCACGTGGTGCTCGCCTTCGAGTACCAGCACCGTGGTCGGGCCCAGGTGGCGGTGGTAATGGCAGTAGGCATTGGGTTCCCATTTGCTCAAGAAATCGATGCGACCGATTTCCGGCTGCACGCCGAGCACAGCCACCCAATAATCGATGGGGTAGTCAAAGCGCGGTGTGCCGAGAATATGCTGCCATTCAATGCCATCGGTCTTGTAGCCGGACTTGAAATTTACGGGACTGGGTTGCGCGACGGTCATACGAAGTGCCTCAGGTGGAGTTCGGTGCAGCGATTGTCCCTCGGCGGCCACACGGCACGCAATCCCGGCGGGTTCGCGCGTGACGTTCGAGAAGAACATCCTTTGTCGTCCCCACAAGCTCTACAATCGGCCACCGCGAGGAAGCTTGTCGATGGTGCCCGAACTGCAGCAAGGAAAGAGGATGGCCAAGGTATGAAGTTTCGTTTCCCAGTGATCATTATCGACGAAGACTGGCGCTCGGATTCGGCGAGCGGTCTCGGCATTCGCGCGGTCGCCAAGGCCCTCGAAGAGCAACAAATGGAGGTGATCGGCGGGTTTACCTATTTCGATGTCAGTATGGTGGCGAACCAGGCCGCGCGCGCTTCCGCTTTCATTGTGTCGATTGACGATGAGGAGATTGCGGAAGACGGTGCCGAGAGTACGGCCATTGAGGAATTGCAGAAATTCATCACCGAGACGCGGCGCCGAAATGCCGACATCCCCATTTTCCTGTTTGGTGAGACCCGGACTTCGCGCCATATTCCGAACGCAATTTTGAAGGAGCTGCACGGTTTCATTCACATGTTTGAGGACACGCCGGAATTCGTGGCGCGCTACATCATCCGTGAAGCGACTACCTATTTGAATTCTCTGGCCCCGCCGTTTTTCAAGGCGCTGGTGCATTACGCGAACGACAGCTCCTATTCCTGGCATTGCCCAGGGCACTCCGGTGGCGTGGCCTTTTTGAAAAGCCCAGTCGGGCAAATGTTCCATCAATTTTTCGGTGAGAACATGTTGCGCGCCGATGTGTGTAACGCGGTGGACGAACTCGGACAGCTGCTCGACCACAGCGGCCCGGTTGCGGCCTCGGAAGCGAACGCCGCGCGCATTTTTAACACTGATCATTTGTTCTTCGTGACCAATGGCACGACCACCTCCAACAAGATTGTGTGGCATGCCAATGTGGCCTCCGGAGATGTCGTGATCGTTGACCGCAACTGCCATAAATCGGTGCTGCACGCGATCATCATGACCGGCACCATTCCGATATTCTTGCAGCCGACGCGCAACAACATCGGCATCATCGGGCCGATTCCCCTTGCCGAATTCTCGCCTGCGCGAATTCAACAACGGATCGACGCTAACCCGCTGGTCAAGGATAAGCAGGCGAAGCCCCGGATCCTGACCATCACGCAATCGACGTATGACGGCATTATTTATAACGTTGAGACCATCAAGCAGACCCTGGGGAATGCCATCGAAACGCTGCATTTCGATGAGGCGTGGCTGCCGCATGCAGTATTTCATCCGTATTACCACGAATTTCACGCGATTGGCCCGAACCGCCCACGTTCGAGTGAGGCGATGGTCTATGCCACGCAGTCCACGCATAAATTGCTCGCCGGCCTGTCTCAGGCCTCGCAAATCCTGGTCCAGGAATCGCAAACGCGCACCCTGGATCTGCATCGTTTCAACGAAGCGTTTTTGATGCACACCTCGACGAGTCCGCAGTACGCCATCATTGCGTCGTGTGATGTGGCGGCCGCGATGATGGAGCCGCCGGGTGGCACGGCGCTCGTCGAAGAATCGATTTATGAGTCACTTGAATTCAGGCGCGCAATGCGCAAGGTCGAAGCGGAGTTCGGCGATTCCTGGTGGTTCCAGGTGTGGGGTCCGCAAACGCTGGCCGAGGCCGGGATTGGCTCGCGCGATGCCTGGCTTTTGCAGTCCAATGAGGAATGGCATGGCTTCGGCAAGCTCGCGCCGGGCTTCAACATGCTCGATCCGATCAAGGCGACCATTATCACGCCAGGCCTGGACATCAACGGGCGGTTTGGAGAATGGGGGATCCCGGCGGCGCTGGTCACCAAGTACCTTGCCGAGCATGGCGTGGTGGTCGAAAAGACAGGGCTCTATTCTTTCTTTGTGATGTTCACGATTGGGATCACCAAGGGGCGCTGGAATACGTTGGTGACTGAACTCCAGCAGTTCAAAGCGGATTACGATCAGAATCAACCGCTATGGCGCGTGATGCCCGAGTTCGTGCAGAAGCATCCGCAGTATGAGCGCGTGGGCCTGCGCGAATTGGCCGCGCGCATTCATGAAGAGTATCGCAGCTACGATCTCGCGCGGGTCACCACCGAAATGTATCTCTCCGAAATGGAACCCGTGATGCGGCCTTCCGACGCGTTTGAGCACCTTGCGCACCGCAAAGTTGATCGGGTGCCGATTGATGAACTGGAAGGGCGGATCACCGCGATGCTGGTCACGCCTTATCCGCCAGGGATCCCGCTGCTAATTCCCGGCGAGCGCTTCAATCGAACGATTGTGGAGTTTCTCCAATTCACCCGTTCGTTCAGCCAGCGACTGGCAGGCTTCGAGACCGATGTGCATGGGCTGGTGATTCAGGACGGTGAATATTTTGTGGATTGTGTGCGCGCTGCGAGCGCCCGCTAACGCAGATGTTCTTCGGTGTATAACGAAAGTTCGATCAGGCGTTCGCAGCGCGCACACAATCCACCAGGTGCCTTGCGATAGGTATAACCAGGGAGTCCCTGTTGCGCGTGATTCGGATCCTTGCCTTCGGGCAGCAGTGAATCGATCACGGTGACCAACGCTTCGGCTTCACAGCTCAGTTCACCCTATAGCGGAAATCCGGCACGCCAGTCGCATCCCGCGGCACGCCCTGGCCATCATCGGTAACGGTGAGATTGTGTTCGCCGCGCTCGCGTCCCCGCAACACTGTGATCTGACGGGCGCCAGCATCGATGCTGTTCTCAACGAACTCGGCGATCGCTTTCAGCGGGTTGCTCTGCGAGAGCGCGATGATCGTAATCGCGTTCCACTCGTCGCCGATGCGCAGGCGCCCCGTCGCGCCTTTGATCGCCGAGGCCACGCGTCGGCGCGGCGGTGTTGCGCGCCCCGGGTTCGTCAAATAGGTCGGCGGGCATGGCATTCAGTACAGTAACAGCACCGCGAATCCCCACAGGGGAATGAACTCAAAGCGCCGTTCAGCCAGGTGGTCGTAGCCGGTGGCCAACTCGCCGCACGCTGAGCAGCGCGGTCTCGACCCCCGCCGCGGACGGACCTGAACCTCGATGGTCTGAGTCGCTTCGTCGAGTCTTGCGGTGTCATAGACGAAGCCGGGAAAATGATGACAGGCGTTCAGCAGGCGAGTGAGCAGTATGGGTAGTCAGCGGCGAGTGGATGAGCGCACCATTATCCCAAGCGGATCTGCCGCACTCGAGACCCTGCGGCCGTTCCTGGAGAGATGGCCTGCACTGTGGAAAATCGACGAATGCGATATCGAGATCGGCCAAGGACTGATCGAGTCGATGGCGCCGTTTCTACTGGAGCTGATACGCCAAGGACTCGCTGACAAAACCCTCGTTCGCCATCGTGACCACCTCGAAATGCTTGGCGGTGAAATCATCTGCCGCCGTCATGAAGATCCCAACCTTGCCAAGCAAGCTGTCAGTAGCCTGCTCTTGACCTTTGTTGAGGACGAAGGCGGTCCGCTGATCTGGCCGCGTATCACTGAATCGGCACAGCGCGCTTTCGACACCACTTGCCGAAAACTCTATCGATTCCTTCAACAGAAAAATCTACGCAAATAGTTCAGAATCTACCCACGGATTCCGCCGACGAGCCGATCAATTAGGGCCTGCGGCACCGAATGATTCACGGTGAAGAAAAACCCTATCCTTTCCAGCGCATGGCGGAGGTCGCTAGCCAATGAAGTCAAAGCCCCTGATTCACGCCTCAGAAAAGCACCGACATCAAGCACGGGGATGGTTTCGTTGACACCCATCGAGACTATTTCCACTTGTGCGCTCATGTTTGTTCCTCGCATTCCCGCAGAAATGCGGCAGTGAGTTTAGTCTAGCTGGTAGAGGGGCGAGTCACCTCGTCCCCTCCCCATTGAGAGCCCATCGTGCCCAATTCAGGCAATAGGCTCCTGACAGGGCAAAAGGGGCCGGGGTTGTATTAATTCAGCTAGGACCAAAAGGCGAATAATTACAACCCCGGCCCCTTTTGCTGCCCGCCCGACAGATCCTCGATAAGCCCCTTGGCTTCCTTTAAATCTTTGGTGTCGAAGCCTTCGGTGAACCAGCCATAGATTGGGGCGAGCAATTCATACGCATCGTGTCGCCTTCCCTGACTCTGCCACAATCGCGCGAGGCTCGTCGCCGTGCGTAGTTCCCACGACTTCGCCTTCTGCTCGCGCGCCCAGTCAAGAGAGGACTGAAAATTCTGCTCGGCACCGTCGAGGTCGCCTTGCAGCGCGAGCATCCAACCCTTGAGCCGCAGAAATTCGGCCTGGTACACCCGTTCTCCCCAGCCCGGGCGAGCAATTTGCGCGAGGTTTTCTTCTATCAACTGCAAGCCTTCGTCAACTTGACCGCTTAGCGCTAAGCCTTCCGCGGCAATTGCGCGAAAAATGGGCGCACAGGTTTGCAAGTCGTTCGCGCGCCATAATTCCAGCGCACCCTTTAAACGCGGAACGCCCGCGGCAATTCGCCCGGTTCGTATCCACGCGACTCCCTTCATCAACTGCGCTAACACATCGGCGATAATCGGCAGACTGTGCAATCGACCCAGCTTTTCAGCTTCCTCGGCCCGCGCCAAGACTTGCGCGGGCTCGCCGCGAAAATCAAAAAGCTGCCCGCTGAAACTTAGCGTGAAGCCGAGGTCGAATGGATGATTTACCCGTCGCGAGTGACTAAGGCTCGCTTCGTCAATCTCCACCGCGCGATCAGGATAACCCTGCAGCCAACTGCTAAATGCCATATGGAGGCCGACGGTCGCCTTCGGGTCCGTATTGGTAGATTCTGCCAGATGACGATGATCCGCATCTCGATACAGCGTCAGAACTCGATCGCCGTGCGCACAAGCTTCGGCTAAATCTCCTTTCCAGAAGCGCGTCACGCAAGCAGCTCTTTCCGCTTCTATCAAAAAATCCAAATCACCACTCACTTTAGCGGCTGCGAGCATCTCGTTGACCCAGTGCAGAGATTCAACGACACGCCCCTGCGTGAGCACATTGCTCGTTAATCCGTAATAAATCGGTAACAACCCTTTGGCGCTGCCGAGGGATTTAACCAGTTCAAGTGCGGGATAGAAGCTGGTCCACACTTCTGGCGCCCCCCAGCCCTTGAGCGCCATCCAGGTCGTGCCCAGGCGCGTGCGCAGATCGACTTCTTGGAGATCGCGTGCGGAAGAAGGCGGCAATTTACCGACGAGTTCCAAACCCTGATTAAGGTGCGCGATAGCTTCTTTGAGCGCGATGCGCTTGAGCGCCTGCGCGCCCGCCTTTAACCAGTATCCCATCGCCTACGCATACTGACCGGCGGCGGTCAAATGATGCGCAAGTGTTTCAGGTTCGCTTTCGAGGGTATGAGGGAAACTTTGGGCAAGCACCCGGGCGATGGTGCGGTGCAGGGTTTGTCGCGCAGTTTTCAGCAGCGAGTCATAGGCCGCATCCTGCACTAGCGCATGTTTAAAGGTATAGATCGCCTCCGGCGGGGACCCGCGACGGAACGCAAGACCGGAATCGATAAGCTGATCAAGCGCCAAGTCGAGTTCGCCTTTCGGCTTCGGCGCAATTGCAGCGATCAGCTCATAGCTAAATTCGCGCCCAATGGCCGCGCCAATCTGTGCAACTTCTTTCACCGCCGAATAGCGATCCAGTCTCGCCATTAGTGAGTCGCGCAAAGTCGCCGGAATGGTCGAGACGCGCTCGGTACCGAGATATTCGTAACGATCCTCCGTTTCTTTGAGCTCACCCGATTCCAGAATCGCGCGCGTGAGTTCCTCGACAAACAGCGGAACCCCGTCAGTCCGGGCCACGATCTGTGCTAGCAGTTCCGCGGGAAGCGTTTTACCGCTGGTAAGTTTGGTGACCATCGCGCTGCTCTGCGCGCGCGTAAGCTTGGACAGGCTCAATGTCGTCACATGACCGTGCTGCGACCAATGCGAGTGAAACTCGGGCCGATGGGTCAGCACTACGAGCAACGGTATGGTTCTCATGCGCTCGACGAGATGATCGAGAACCTCGATACTGGTTGGATCGGCCCAGTGCACATCCTCGTATAACATCACGACGGACTGCCTGCGTGCCGCCGCTTCGGCGATGTCGACCAGCGTCCGTATCGTCTCATCCTTGTGCTTCTGTGGCGTCAGCGCGAACACGCCATAACGCTCTTCGCACGGAATCGATAACATCGTGGCAATGAAACGCACATCATCCACCGGGAGCCCATAGTCGCCGACCAGCAAATCCTCAAGCCGATCCAGTTTGAAAACCGCTGATTCGTCACGGCTGAAATGCAGCGTGCGTTCCAAATTGTCGATCATGGGATAAAACGCACTGTTGATATGGTATGGGGAGCACTGGAGACGCAGGGCGGAGACGCCTTCTACCTCGAGCTGTTCCAGCAACCCACTCAGGATTCGGCTTTTGCCTATCCCCGGTTCACCGGATAGCAGGACCACCTGCCCTTCGCCCTCCTGTGCCAGCCGCCACCGCTCCAGCAGCATCGCAATTTCATGCTCGCGCCCGACCAGCGGCGTCAGCCCGGCCTGCGTCGCTGCCTCGAAGCGACTGCCGGCCTGGCTCACGCCCTTGACCCGATAAGCATTGGTTGGTTGAGCGATGCCCTTTAGTTGCTGCTCGCCCAAGTTCTGGTAGTCGAAGCTGCCACCCGCCAAGCGCTGTACCCGTTCGCTCACCACGATATTGCCCGGCTGGGCGATACCTTGCAGCCGCGAGGCTAGATTCATCGTCTCGCCCACTGCGCCTTTCTCCGCAGATTGCACGACCACGAGTCCGGTGGCGATGCCGATGCGCACGCTTAACAGTCCCGCCTCAGGGACTTCGAGCCTGGATAAAGCCTCGACAATTTCCAATCCAGCGCGAATCGCTCGCTCAGCTTCCCCTTCGTGTGCCAACGGATAACCAAAGAAGGCAACGATCCCATCGCCGAGGCGCTGGTACACATACCCCTCGTAGCGCGTGATGCACACGGCGCACGCATCTTCGTACGCACGGATAATCTGATTCAGCACTTCGGGATCGACACGACCGGACAGCTCGGTGAAGCCCACCATGTCGCAGAACAGCACGGTCAGCTGCCGGCGTTCGCCTTCGGGCGTGGCCTTTGATTCCGGATTGTCTTGGGTAAGGTGTTTGGCTGCGGAGTGCGTGCCGCCTTGGACTGCAGACGGGGCCGGTGAAGTACCCATCACCTTCGCCGTGCCGCACTCGGAGCAAAACTTCGCGCCGTGCTTAAGCGTCGCGCCGCAGCTGGCGCAATTGGCGATCAGCCCCGAGCCGCATTCGGAACAAAACTTGTCCGTGGATTGGTTCTCGTACTCACAGGACGCGCATTTCATCTGCACCATTCTAAGGGAACAAAGGGGCGCTTGGACCGAAACCTTTTCGGGTCAGGGGGCCGTTCTTAGGGCCTCTGCGATAGGTCAGCGAGTGCTGCTTGCTGCGTTCGCTGTCTGGGGTTTAAGGGCCAGCTTTCTGGAGACGTCGGTGCTCAGTAATGGCCGGCAGAGACGTTTTTTGGCACCTCAGCAATAAAGGTCAAAGCATTGCCAGCACGTATCAGGCAAAGGCTAAAAACCCGTCCCTCGCGCCTTGACCCGCGCAGCTTGTTCGGTCATCCCGAAACGGGCGTAACAAACGAGCGCACGCGCCAACGCGGTCGCTCGTTCGACTTCCTGACCTTCTCGCTCGGCCAGGCGCGCGCGCAGCTCGTGCATTTCCCCCTCATAGATCGAGAACCCGGTGCGCGTTAGCAGTGTCTCGTACTCATCCAGCGTGCCCGCGATATCGGGGACGGGCAGCCCCAGCGCCAGTTGGGTCTCTGCGAGTACCGCATAGCCATGCGGATTCCACACGCCTTTGGATTCGCGCATGATCGCCACCCCTTTCTGCGCGGCTGCGTGACCCGGCTCTGGATTGCCGAGCGCGAGTTGCGCAGTCCCTAAGTGTGCGAGGAAGAGCGCCTCGGCCAGGCGCATGCAGCCCCGCTGTCGGATCGTTCGCAAAGCATCGCCGGCCGTATCCAATATCAATTGCCAGTCGCGCTCGCAGATGAGTGCGTTACAGAGCGTTTCGGCTGCAACAATCTCGTTGCCAATACCCAAGGGCTCGGCCAGCCGCACGGCGACCTGTCCCAGCGCAAGCGCGTCGATACTGCCAATGGCATGGCGCAATTCGGCTTCCATCCATACGAGCCAGAGCGCCTGCTCCGGGTAGCCGCTGTCCAACGCAAACTGACGCAGCCGCACCATCTCGCGCAGGGCCATCAGCGGATCGCGTGTGAAGCCGAGGTAGCGCTGTTCGCACATGTCTGCGGTTATCACGGGGCTAAAGCCCTGATCGGCACCCAGATGGGGATTTTTGCGCGCGAGTTCGACAACCTCGTTAGCGACGCACTTGGCTTCTCGCAGTTGACCACCCCACATCTGCCCGATCAGCAGGTACGCACGCGTAAAACAGCGCAGCGCGGGATCATCAGTCCGCTCGGCGATGCGAACTGCTTCAGCGGCATACCGGACGTAGTCGAGGGCAATCGCCTGATTGTGACAACGCACAGCACCGTATGTGGCATTGAGCCTGGCCAAGGCCGCGAGATCACCGGCGCGCTCCGCGGTAGCGCAGCCTTCCGCGAACAATTCCGGCCACCCGATCGTCGATGCCCCCAGACGCCAGCCGTGAGCGAGCGCCTGCGAACAAGCCGTCACCAGGAGCGCAGTTGATTCCGCTTCGTCACCTCCCTGCCGGGCGAGATCGCGCACGCGCTGCCAGTGATACAACGCGGCCTTCAAATCATTCAGTCCCGCCCACTCGGCGGCACGGCGGTGCCAGCGCGCGCCGTTGAGCACCTCTCCGGCTAGTTCATAGTGATGTGCGATCAGCGCGGCCTGCTCGTCGAGCATGTCGCCCGCCTGGGCTTCCAGGGCGCGGGCAACCGCCGCGTGGACTACCGCGCGCCGACTCTGGAGTTGCGACTGATAGGAGACCTCGTGGGTCAACGGGTGCTTGAACGCGTATTCGAACACCGGGAACAGCGCGCGCTCGTGGATGAAATCCCCGGACTTCAAACGCTCTAGCGCGACCCTGCGATCCCCGGGTGCAAGATCAGTAACCGCCTCGAGCAGCGGGCCTGTGAATTCCTTGCCAATCACCGCCGCGGTCTGCAACAACCGCTTGGCCGCTTCCGGCAGGCGGTCGA
>CAMATU010000077.1 GCA_945861225.1 Klebsiella pneumoniae | reverse complement strand
CGGATCTAACGCCGAGCACCGCGGCGAAATGACCGGCAGTGCAATGCCGGCCGCGCTGAGTACGCGGCGCACACTCGAGTGATGCACACCCAGTTGTGCGGCAATCGTGCCAATGTGCCAGTGCTCAGCATGATAGAGGCGCACAATCTCGTGCTTGCAGCGTCACTGACAAAGTCACGGGGTGATCCTCGCGGCAACCGACCTAACCCCAACCATGCTGGTGTGAAGCGCGCCGCAGGGCTCCCAAACGTGTAAAGCGGCCCAACGGGCGCTGGCAAAAGTCGCAGCGCGCCGTTCGGCGCGCGTTATCAGTGACGTCATCAGCAATACACTCCGCAAACTCAACGGAATGCACCTTCTCAGTTTCGTTAAGCAGCGCCAATCGGTGATGCGTCACTTTTTCATTTTGGCGCGCCCGCCAACGCGCTTGACGGGCTGCATGATGGCGTGCGCCACGAGGGCTGTTTTGATAGCGGGTGTTGGCTTGCGCCAGCGAGCAGCGCCGCCCTTGCAATTGACACGTTGAAGAGCAACAGCGCTGGCCGCGATCACAGCGTCGGCAGATCTGCAATTGACGTCCACACTGCTGGCAGTTGAACAACCGACAATCGTCCTCGTGCACCGTGACATCCCAGTGCCGAGGGTAGACAAGACACTGGGATTAGGGCGAAGCTCGCTCTGCGGCGATGCTCACTATGAGCACCGCATCCCACGAAGGCCCGGGACTCGCCAAAGTTTATCCGGGCCTTCGCTTGTTCGGCATGCTGAACAGCCTAAGCGATCCCCTCGCCGAACCTGGCGCCCCTCTCAATTCTGACTCAAATTCTGCACCTCGCGCTGCACCGCAGAGCATCCTCACGAAAGACCTTACGAACCGTCCCTTCGCTTGGCCCTGAACCGCCCCCTGCGCCACTTAGACGCGGTTCTCAGGCGCCATCTACATTAACGACTGCACAGAGCTTCTATGGCATATAACGCTTGGGTGTAGATCGGTAACTGGTCTGAGTTTATTGAGTTTTTCGATAGTTGGGGTTACTGGTCTGACAATTTTTCAGGGACGACTAATTAGAGAAGTGCTGCCACCACACGCCGGCCCAGCACAGGGCAACCAGCACGAGTGCCATGAACACCGCCGCTGAGCCCAGGTCCTTGGCTCGACCACACAATTCGTGATGCTCCGTGCCGATGCGGTCGGCCAGCGCTTCGAGGCCCGAATTCAACAGCTCTACGCAGAGTACAAGGCCGAGCGGCGCGCTCAGGATCAGAACTTCAAGCGGCGAATTTCCGAACCAAAACGCGAGTGGGAACAGGACTCCCGCCAGCGCGCATTCCTGACGAAAGGCGGCTTCATGGCGCCATGCTGCACGTAAGCCAGCCAGCGAATAGCCGGTGGCGCGGAACAATCGATCAAAGCCGGTGCGTTCGCTCGCCATGGGGTGCGCTTTCAGTCGTTGGCAGGGCGCTGGAGTATAGCCAATGCCGTTGGCGCACTTGCGTGTTCGCACGGTGGCTGTATATATTTACACCTGTTTATATAAACAGGTGCATCGATGGACAGCTCCCTCACCCTAAGGCAATTAGAAGTCCTGGATGCCATTCGTCAGGCCATTGCCCTCACCGGAGCGCCGCCCACTCGCAGTGAATTGGCGCGCGCGCTGGGCGTCAGTTCGGCCAACGCGGCGGAAACCCATTTACGGGCGCTGGCCAAGAAAGGCGCCATCACGTTAGTGCCGGGCGCCGCCCGCGGAATCCAACTGGCCAGCACCTTGGCGGTGCCGGCAGGGCTGCCCGTGATCGGGCGCGTCGCCGCAGGCGAGCCCGTACTCGCTACCGGACATATCGAAGATTGGCACCGCATCGATCCCGCATTGTTTCATCCGCACCCCGATTATCTGCTCCGAGTCCACGGCACCAGCATGCAGGACGCTGGTATTCTCGACGGGGATTTGCTGGCTGTCCACGCCACCAGCGTTGCCCGCAACGGGCAAATCGTGGTGGCGCGAATTGAGGATGAAGTCACTGTAAAACGTTATTTCCACGCCGGCCATAAGGTCACGCTAAAGGCAGAAAACCCAGCGTTTCAACCGCTCACAATTGATCTGCGTACGCAGAACCTCACGCTGGAAGGGCTGGGGGTTGGGGTAATTAGAACGCGCAATCTCTGAACTGAAAGGAGCACCTGATGACAATCTATAAAAAAAGCCCAACTTGGCCCTTCATTCCCGTTGCTGGCTACACGCCTCGCGCGCACCAGGCAGCGCTGGCGGCGCCACGTCGGGCCGTCACCGCAGCCGTTGGCGTCAAAATTCAAATTCCGCAATTTCCGTTGGAGGTGGTGCTCCGGGGTGTCGAGGTTGCACCGCCCTGCGTGCTTGCCGAAGACGGTGAATCCCATGTGCTTTGCGCCAATGCGGCTGCCGCTGGCCTTGGCGTGCGCAGTGGTGTGCCGCTCAAGGCCGTCACTGCCTTGAGTCCAGATATCCACGTGCTGCGCCGAGATCTTACTGCCGAACAGCAGGTCTGTGCACACCTTGCCCAATGGTTCCATGCGGCGGGATATGACGCGCAATTCGGCGCGCACGCGGGCCTTGAGATCTGGCTCAACTGCGGTACCACACCAGCAATCGAAGCCCTGCAGGCACAGCTTCGACGTGATTTCCGTGCGCTCGGCCTGCGCGCATATCTTGCTGAATCAATTCCTTTGGTAACGGCCTTGCCGGCGTCCCAATTCGTGCGCATGGCGCCCAGTGCGTCACGAGCGGACGCGAATTTTTCGTCGCGGCTGAGCTTGCCCTGGCCGACCAGGCGTCCACGCGAGTTATATACAGCCGTGGGTCGCCTGCTCGCAGATTTACGGGTCATCAGCGACGCGCGGCAGGCTTCAGTGCGGTGGGTTCAGTGGACTTTCCAGCACAGTAATGGCATCTGCGATCATCACCTGCTTGAGCTTGCGAACTTGCCGCGAACGACTGAGCGCTTGAATCTTTGGGTGCGCGAGCGACTGCACCGCCTGCCGCTGGCAAGCCCGCTATGTCGACTGGAAATTAAAGCGGGGTTTTGACTGTGCGCGAGGGTCTTCCGTTTGACCCGGGTTCCGTACGATACTGGCGCCTCGTCATTTATTGAGAGGAGGTGATCCAATGTCTAGTGAGATGAAATTGATATCGCGCCAGCTGATGGATCTCAACCGGCTCACCACACCTGTGGGACCAGCTGATTGATATTCGCGCTTCGTGAATGTGATCCAGAGGTTGACGAGATTCAATCTCACGGAGGGCCGCTCAGATGCGGCCCTTCTTTTTTGCAGCAATGATTGGCCGCGGTGAACAATTCTGCCGTACGTTTCTTCCTTATTACCGTAGGAGCGGCTGTAGCCGCGAGTGGACGATCCAGCGCTGTTCGCGACTAAAGCCGCCCCTACAGAGGACTGTGCATGTAAAGATTATTTCAGCTCGTGTCCCAGCATGCTTATAGCGATCCATTTCCCCGCTTGGTAAATGCCACTCCGCACGGCACAAAATTCCCAGAAGAATCTCCAAGCATTCGTTTTCCGCCCCCTCCCCTAAGTCCGCGGCTGCTAGTATTCCCCGGTGAAGATTCAGCTCTTAAGCGACCTGCACCTGGAAGTCGATCCGACTTTCCAGCCGCGCGTGGCACCCGAGGCCGATGTGCTGGTGCTCGCCGGCGACATCGGTGCGCGGCCGGATGCGCCAATGGCGCAATACGGCGCGCCGGATTGGTGTTTGAGCCGCTTTTCTCCTGCGCTGGGCAACTGGCCGGTGCCGGTGTTGTATCTTCCCGGTAATCACGAATACGACGGTCAGGATTTCGATGAGTGCCAGGCAACGCTGCGCGACACGGTCGCCACGTTGGGCATGATTTGGTTGGAGGGCAGCAGCACCATTGTGCACGGCGTACGCTTTATCGGCTCCACTTTATGGAGCGATTTTGATTGTTTCGGCGATCAGCCTTCACACGTGCCCGGCTCGATGACCTACAACCTTCGCCAGCGCGCGAAGTGTTTCCGGGTCGCGGATTTCTATCTGGAGAAGGCTGCGACCATGCGCGACGGCATCTTGTTCGACGCGGCCGCGATGCGCGAAGAAGCGCTGCGCTGCCAAGCGTGGCTGCGGGCGGCACTGGCGGTGCCGCACCCTGGGCCGACGGTGGTTGTCACACATTTCGCGCCGAGCCTCCGCAGTCACGATCCACGTTTCGGCTTAACTCCAGGAACCGCTGGTTTCTGCAGCACCCTGGACGATCTCGTCGCCCAAGCTGAGCTCTGGCTGCATGGCCATCTGCATTGTGGCAGTGCGTACCGCATCGGATCATGCAGAGTGCATGCGAATCCCCTGGGGTATGCTGAGCAGGGTGAACAAAAGTACTTTGAGCCCTGTTGTGTGCTTGAAATTTGAATACTCTGAAGGAGAACACTATGGCTTTATGGCAAGTTGAAAACACGAATGGCATCGTGCTCGCGAAGTATGTCAATCCGCCGATGAACTATATGACGGCTGACGGCATGACCGAACTCAAAGATCTGATTGAGACCTGGCGCGCGCCTGAGGTGCGCGTAGTCATCCTGACGGGCGGTCTCCCGCAGCGCTTCATCACCCACTACAGCGTCGAAGAACTCATTCAAAGCGCGCGTAATAAGCCCTTGATGATGAACATGGGACGCGCCTGGTTACATCACCATAATGCGACGCTCACGAATCTGCGGGATTTACCCAAGCCAGTGATCGCCGCGATGAGCGGCAGCACCATGGGCGGTGGGTTCGAGACGTCCTTGTCGTGCGATATCCGCATCGCACAGGCGGGAGATTTTCGTTACGGTTTGCCCGAAGTCACACTGGGCATCCTGCCCGGCGGCTGTGGTACTCAGCGGTTGTCGCGCTTGATCGGGGCTGGTCGTGCCATTGATTTCATTCTGCGCGGTCGGATCTGTAAACCGGAAGAAGCGCTCGCCATGGGATTGGTGCATGAAGTCGCGACTGATGCCTGCGCGCGGGCACTAGAGATCGCCCACGCCATGCTGCACCTGTCACCAGTGGCGATTGCGGAGACCAAACGCGCGGTTTATGAAGGCAGTGAAGTCCATCTGCAGGCCGGCCTGGAAATTGAGGGCGATGCGTTCATTCACACCATGCTGACCGACGAAGCAGTGACCATCATGGAGGAATATGTCGCGCAGCCATTTGAGGAACGCGTGAAGTGGCTTGAACGTAGCCGTGCACTGTTGCATCCGCATTGAGAATTGATGCCGTCGATCCCGCGAATCAGTATCCGTGAACATGCGGCGCCCGCTACCGCCGTGCCACCGAGGTCGCAATTTATGCGCGAAATTCACACCGGTCTGATCGTTGCCAATGGCCTTCGTTCGCCATATTTGGAGTCTGGTGGACAGGCCAGCGAAGCGGCGGTGTTTGTGCACGGGAATCCGGGGTCCAGTGAAGATTGGCGCGAATTGGTGGGGCAAGTGGGGGAATTTGGACGCGCGGTCGCGCTCGATATGCCCGGTTTTGGGCGGGCGGACAAACCCGCCGATTTTGATTACTCGGTGCGTGGCTATGCGCTTCATCTCGAGGCGCTTTTGCGCCAGCTCGGCATCACGCGGGTGCACCTCATCGTGCACGATTTTGGCGGTCCGTGGGGACTCGCGTGGGCCGCACAGCACGCGGACCAAGTCGCTAGCGTGACGTTATTCAACATTGGCATTTTGCCTGGCTATCGCTGGCATTTTCTCGCGCGCATCTGGCGCACCCCGTTGCTGGGCGAGTTGTTTCAACTCACCACCACGCGCGTTGGCTTTAAGAGCCTCATGAAGATTGGCAATCCGCGGGGTTTCCCGCCCGGCTTCGTCGCGCGCATGTATGACGAATTTGATGCGGGTACGAAGCGCGCTGTGCTGAAGCTCTATCGTGCGACCAACCCGGCGGACATTGAGGAATTCTCGGCCCAGGTGATCGCGGCCTTAAAGCCGCGGGACATCCCGGCGCTGGTGTTCTGGGGTGAGCGCGATATTTATCTACCCAGTCGCTATGCCGAGATTCAGCAACGGGTGTTTCCAAGCGCGCGAATCATCAAGTTGCCGGACAGTGGGCATTGGCCGTTCGCCGATAATCCGCGCGAAGTCGCCGCGCATCTCGTGCCGTTTTTGCGCGCACAGATGACTCATGAAGGTTAAGAATTAGCGTTTGCGCTATCCTCTCGCGCTAACGCCGGTGCGCAAACAACCTCGCTGATCCCCGTAATACGAATGCAAACAGAAAGCTCCTCAGCTTCAATGCCGCTGCGTCGCAAGTCCAGCCACCACGCACAAGGGCATGTGCAGCTCGGCGTATTGATCATTGCCGGTTTAGGCCTCACGACCGCCGCTTATTTGGTGGTGCACTTTGGCGCACGCGAGATCGGCATTGCGCTGGCCGGCATCGGCTGGGGAATGGTCGCGATCATCGCAGCCCACGCCGCGCAAATTGGCTTGTCAGGTCAGGGCTGGCACGCGGTGGCGAGTGTGGAGCACGTAGCAAAGGTCCGGGTGTTCGTGTTGGCGCGCTGGATTCGAGAAGCGGTCAGCGGCTTGCTGCCGCTCACGCAAATCGGCGGCGAGGTAGTTTCCATCCGAATCCTGGTCTTGAACGGCTTCCGAAATTCGATCGCGGCCAGCACCATGATTGCGGATCTCGCGACGCAAATCCTGAGCCAGGCGATCTTTACCTTGCTGGGGCTGACGATGCTGATTGTCGATGGGCATCAAGGGCCGGTAATCGAGTGGACGGTGATCGGCCTAATGGCTTCGCTGTCGGTGTTACCCGCCTTCTTCTTTGCCCAGCGACGCGGCTTGTTACACGCCACCGAGAATCTTTTCATCAAACTTGCCGAGCGTTTCCCGGCCTTTCAGGGCAGTTCACTCGACGGTCTGCACGATTCGATCCATCGCCTGTTTCGGCAGCCGTTGGCGCTTCTCAAATCCTTCAATGCGCACCTGTTATCGTGGTTACTGGGCGCCTTCGAGATTTGGTTGATTCTGTATTTTCTGAACGCGGCGGTCGAACCGCGCGAAGCCCTCGTGATTGAGAGTCTGAGCCAGGTTATTCGCAGCGTCGCCTTTGCGGTACCCGGTGCGTTAGGTATCCAGGAAGGTGGCTTTATGGTGTTGGGTGCGCTGTATGGTCTGCCGCCGCAGACCTGTCTCGCGTTGTCCCTCGCCAAGCGCGTACGTGAAGTGTTGCTTGGTGTGCCCGCGCTACTTACCTGGCAAGCGCTTGAAGGTCGCCGTTGGTGGACGCGGCGGCGCGGAATCTCCGCGCCATGAAGCGCTTTGAACGGCGCGCAGCGTGCGTTGCCAGAGCGGCAGTGTGAGGCAATCCTTCGCCGCAGGTCTGGTGGCGGGTTTGCTCGCCGTGCTCGTGTGGGGTCTGCAGTTTCCGATCGCCAAGGATGCTTTTGCGGTGGTCGATCCGTTTCACGTCACGTTGATTCGTTATCTCATCGCGCTGCTAATTCTGATCCCGCTCGTGATCCTGCGCGAGGGCCGTGGGGTGTTGGCGTATCAGGGGCAGGCGCCCTTGGTCTGCAGTATGGGTGCGCTGGGCATGAGTTTGTCGCCGCTAATGGTGTTCTACGGAATTTCAATCGCCGGCGCCGAACATGGTTCGGTAATCGTCGCGCTGCAGCCGTCGGTGATGGCAATCGTGCAGTGGGGTTTGTTTAACAAGCGCCCATCACGCTTCACCATCCTGTGCATCCTGGCTGCTTTCTGCGGGGTGGTCTTGGTTGTGACCAAGGGTGGCAACACCCTGCAGGAGTCGTCAGACGCCATCTTTGGCAGTGTCCTCATTTTGGCGGGCGGGTTGTGCTGGATCTATTACACCCTCGGCACTGAGCGCCTGAAAGGTTGGTCGGTGTGGCGGATCACCGTGTTAACCATGTTGCCCGGGACGGCCGTGACGCTCGTGATCACTGCGGGCATGACGGCGGCCGGGGTAATCGTCGCGCCCAGTGTGGCAAACTATCTGCAGGTCGGCTGGCAGCTGCTGTTCTTAAGTCTGTTCGGCGTGTTGTTCGGCATGCTGGCCTGGAATTTTGGGACACGTCGTATCGGCCCGTTGAACTCGATGCTGTTAACGAACCTGATGCCTGTCATCACCTTCAGTTATCGCGCGCTGCAGGGCGTGAAGTTCCAGCCCGAGGAGATCGCAGGTGCCGGCCTCGTGGTTGTCGCCCTGATCGCCAATAATCTTTATTTGCGCCGGCAGTTCGTGCGGCGCCACGTGGCAGTTTGAGCGCTATGCAACTCAGCTTTTTCACGATGCCGCTGCATCCCCTCGGGCGCGATTATCGGGTGACCCTGCGCGAAGATCGCGCGGCCATTCTGTTGGCCGATGAACTTGGCTATGCCGAGGCCTTTGTCGGTGAGCACGTGACTGATCTCGCGGAGACCGTCACCTCCTCGCTCACCTTCATCGCGAGCCTGGCCTACGAGACCCGCCAGATTAGACTTGGCACGGGCACCATCAATCTGCCCAATACCCACCCGGCGGCGGTGGCGGCGCAGGTCGCGATGGTGGATCACATGTGCGATGGACGTTTCATCCTTGGCATCAGCCCTGGTGGGCTGCGCTCGGATGCGGAAGTCTTCGGCACCCTTGATCGTGATCGGAATGCGATGGCGCGCGAGGCAATCGCGCAGATCCTCGCCATTTGGCAGGGCGCTGCGCCGTACGACCTACGCGGTGAGTTTTGGCAGATTTCGACCGCGCGGACTTTGGATCGTGAAATTGGCCAGGGCATTATTCTGCAACCCTTACAGCGTCCCCATCCACCCATTGCGGTGGCCTGTGTGTCGCCGCACTCGGCGTCGGTGGTGCACGCGGCGCGCCAGGGGTGGTCGATTATTTCGGCCAATTTTCTGCAACCAGTATGGGTGGCGAGTCATTGGCCAAAAATGCAGGAGGGTGCGGCGCTTGGCGGGCGGACTGCCCGCGCGGCGGATTGGCGCGTAGCGCGCAGTATTTTTGTCGCAGATGACGCGGCCACTGCGCGCGCCTATGCGCAAAGTCCGAACGGCCCCTATGGGCATTACTACCGCAGCTTAATGCGTAAGCTGATTGGGAACGGTCGCCCCGAGCTTTTCAAGCCGCAAGTTGACATGCCGGATAGCGCGATCACTTTGGAATATGTGCTGGAAACCTTAGTGCTGTGCGGCACGCCGGTACAGGTTGCCGAGCAGATTCTGAGTTTGCGCGAAGCGGTGGGGGATTTCGGCACGCTGGTCTATGCCGGTCATGACTGGGCCGATCCGGCACTCGCGCAGCGTTCAATGCGCTTGATGGCGGAACAGGTGATGCCGCTGGTTAATCGCGCGCTCGGTACCGGCACCTGAAATTTTGATCGCCCGCCGTCGCGGGCGCGCTTCAGGACTGGATTGCCACGTCGCTGCGCTCACCCCAACCTGCACTGCTGGGAAGCCGCGACGTTAAACGCGCCATCGCTGCACTTCCCGCAACGATTCCCCAATTCCGGCAGGCTTCTAGGCCTTAGGCTTTAGCATTTCGGATAGCCCCGCAAAGGGATTGCTGGTGGCTACCGGCGGCGGTGGTGTGCGACCGCCCGTGGAATTCAGACCCTGCGCCGCTTCCACCAGGCGCACGTGTTCCTGCTCATGGCAGTACACGCAGAGCAATTCCCAGTTGCTGCCGTCGCTCGGGTTGAAGTCGTGATCATGGTTGCGGTGATGCACCGTCAGTTCACGCAGGTTCTCGCGTGTGAATTCGCGGCTGCAGCGGCCGCAGATCCAGGGATAGAGCTTTAAGGCTTGGGCCCGATAGTCCTGTTCCCGCAGTTCACGTTTACGCCGGGCGTCGAGCACGAGGCGATCAAGCTTGGCTTGATCTGGAGTATTTTTCTTGGTCGGGCTCATGGTGTTATCGGCGGTCTTTGACCTTGCAAGTATAAGTCGACCTCTGGACCAAGCGCGACGACTGCATTCTGTAGCGCCTGATTAAGAATCTCGGCCGCCTGCGCAGCGTTTTTCGATAAGGTAAGCGTCGGGCTGAGGTAGGCGAGGCGTTGTGTGCGCAGCGTAGCCTGTGTCCCGCAGCGTACTTCAGTGACCCTGGCGACCAAGGTCAGCTGAAACTGGTAACCGGGCGTGAAGTCGAGTTTGAGTTGTACGATGTCGAGGGTAAACCCGCCGCCCTCCGAAAAATCCGTTGCGCACGCATCAAGAGAGACGACGATCTGACGCCCGTCAGCTGCCGCCTGTGCCGCAGCTGAGCCGGCGATACGGGTGCTGAGGCCGGCGATCGCAGGCAGCTTCGCAAACGTCGTGTGGGTAGCCGCTGTCGCCGCACGGCCTTGCGCACCTTGGGCCGTGCTATAAACCCAGCTCGACGTTGCACCCGCCAACGCAAACAGACTGCCGAGGACGGCCAGGCACGGACCCGCCGCGGGGCCCGTCACCGAGCAGAGATAGAGTGAAGACTGCAGCTCGGAATCGTATTCGCCGAAGCCGCGATCCAGCGCGGTGCGGGCCGGCCGGGGTCCGACGGTGCCGGTGGTTTCGAGCACCAACGCGGTGTTCGGCAATGGCCGCAAGAAGCGCGGCCCGGCGGCGCGCAGGGGAATTGCACTGGGCGCGGGTGGGGTCACTGCGCAGCCTGCAAGGTTTAACATGAGCAGACCAAGCACTATCCCTGGAAACGTTACACGCGTGAATGACAGCATCTTACCCACCAACGGCCTTATCTCCTCGCATCTGACAGTCATCCCGGCGTGGCTCGATTATAACGGGCACATGAATGTGGCCTATTACAACGCAGCGTTTGATCTGGCGATTGAAGATCTCAAATGCGCGTATGGCCTGAATGAAGCCTATCGACTCGCCAAACAACGTTCGACCGTCGCCCTGGAAGCGCACATCACCTATCAAAGCGAAGCCAGTCTCGGCGATGAACTGCGCATCGAGTCGCGCATTCTCGACACCGATGGCAAGCGGCTCCATCTGGGCCAAGCCATGTATCGCGCGACAACCTTGCTATCAACGCAGGAAACACTCTCGATCAGTTTCGATCTCGCAGCGCGTCGTAGTTGCCCCTTTGAACCCATTCTCCTGGCGCGGATCGAAGCGTTGCAGCGCGCGCAGGCAGCCGTGCCTAGGCCCGGCTGGATCGGGCGTACAATCGGCTTGCGGTCGGTGAAACCTAACGCCTAGCGCCTACTAACACTGCAGAGGAATTCATATGGCACAACTCGACGGGCGCGCGGTCATCGCGCGCAGCTTGAAACAGCAGGGCATCGAACACCTCTTCGGGGTGGTGGGCTTTCCGGTGATGGAGCTCGCGCAGGCGGTGCAGCGCGAAGGGATCCACTTCTACGGCTTTCGCAATGAGCAGGCCGCGAGTTATGCGGCAGGCGCCGTGGGCTTTTTAACGGGACGACCGGGCGCGTGTTTAACGGTGTGTGGACCGGGCATGGTGCATGCGCTGGCCGGGCTTTCGAATGCCTGGGCCAATTGCTGGCCCATGCTGCTGCTGAGTGGTGCGCCGGATTCTTACCAACGCGAACAGGGCGCCTTTCAGGAAGCGCCGCAGATCGAAGCGGCACGTCCCTTCGTGAAACTTGCCAGCCGTCCGGATTCGCTGGCCCGAGTTCCGGCCTATATCGAGAAATCCGTCCGCACTGCCATGTACGGTCGCCCCGGCGCGGTGTATCTCGATCTGCCGAATGATCTGATCACCGACAGTCTTGATGAGGCGGCGTTGCAGTGGCCGCGGCGTTGTCCTCCCGCCCCTAAGAGCCTGGCCGATCCGGCGGCGATTGAATCTGCGCTGGCGGCCTTACGCAGCGCTAAACGGCCGCTGGTGATTGTGGGCAAGGGCGCCGCCTACGCGCGCGCCGAGCACGCAGTCCGGCAATTCATCGAAGCGACGCGGCTGCCGTTTCTCGCCTCGCCGATGGGCAAGGGCGTGGTGGCGGACGATCATCCCCTGTCCGTTGCGCCGGCGCGCTCACATGCCTTGCAGGAAGCAGATGTGGTGTTTCTGATCGGCGCCCGGCTCAACTGGATTCTGCATTTTGGTCAGCCGCCCCGCTTTGCGCCCGACGTGCGCATCATTCAGCTCGATATTGCGGCGGATGAAATCGGGACCAATGTCCCCACCGAAGCGGCGTTGGTCGGCGATGCACAAGCGGTCATGGCGCAACTCAATACCACCTATGCCGCTGCGCCCTGGCATTTTGATGGTGCGAGCGACTGGTGGCGCGTGTTACGGATCAAGATTGCCGAAAATGAGGCGCAGGTTAACGCGATGCTCCAGGATGATCGTGTACCCATGGGCTATTACCGGGTCATGCGCGAGATTCGCGCGCATATTCCACGCGATGCCATCATCTGCAGCGAAGGCGCCAATACCATGGATATCGGGCGCAGCGTGCTGTTGAATTACGGGCCGCGTGAGCGTCTGGATGCGGGGACCTTCGGCACCATGGGGGTGGGGCTGGCATTCGCAATCGCGGCTGCCGTGGTCCACCCCACCCGCAAAGTGGTGTGTGTGGAGGGCGACTCGGCATTCGGTTTCAGCGGCATGGAAGTGGAAACCGCGTGTCGCCACCGCCTGCCGATTACCTTCGTGGTGGTGAACAACAATGGCATTGGGGCTGGCGAGGCAGTGTTGAGCGACCCCATCCCGCCGCATGTTTACACGCCAAATGCACGCTATGACCGCATGCTCGAAGCCTTCGGCGGTAAGGGCTATTACGCGACCACCCCGGCTGAACTCACCGCCGCCTTGCGCGACGCAGTCGCGGCGCCCGTGACCACGTTGATCAATGTGATGATCGATCCGCAGGCGACGCGCAAGCCTCAGAAGTTCGAATGGTTGACCCGGTGATGCGTGGCGCGCGCGCTGGCGGCTTCGATGGCATGAGCAGTCACCCCGGAAATGCCTTACTCTGTCGACCTAATTCCTAACCAGAGCAAAAGAGACGTCCTATGGCCAAACCGAACTATGCCTTTGCGAAGCGTCAACGAGATCTGAGCAAGAAGCAGAAGAAGGAAGAGAAACGCGCGAAGAAGGTCGGCACTAAAGATGAGGCGCCGGACGAGAGTGAAACCTCCGCAGCGACCGCACCGGACGAGAGCCGAGCACCAGACTGAACCTCTCTCCATTAGCGGAGTGAGCCCCCACCCGCGCGGAATGGTGATATACCTCGCCCGCCGCTTAACCAACTGGAGATTCGATGGAGACGGTGGCAGTGCTCGACTTTGAAACCACAGGGCTCGCGCCGAACTGGGGTGACCGCGCGACCGAAATCGCGATTGCAATGGTGCGCGATGGCAAGGTGGTTGATCGCTTTCAAAGCTTGATGAATGCCGGGCGGCACATTCCGGCCGAGATTATCCGGCTGACAGGCATTACGAACGAGATGATTGCGCGCGCGCCATCGGCCGCGAATGTGATGCGCGATGCGGCGCATTTTGTAGGGCAGACCCCGCTGGTGGCGCACAACGCCGCGTTTGATAAGAAATTCTGGGAGGCCGAACTCGCGCGCGTGTCGCTGCGCTCGGTGAGCCGTTTTGCCTGCACCCTGCTGCTGGCACGGCGCATCTATCCGGATTCACCCAATCATCGTTTGTCGACCTTAATTCAGCGCCTGCGCCTGCCAAATCCTGGGCGCGCGCACCGCGCGATGGTCGATGCCGAGATGACCGGCGATTTATGGTGCAGGATTCAGCAGGATGTGGCCCAGCGCTACGCCATTCACGCGGTCGACCATCAACTGCTTACCCGGGTGCAACGGACGGCCAGCACGCAGGTGGCCGAATTGCTGCGGACCTTTGCCGGCGGCAAGGCGCGAATACAAACCCAATAAGCGGAGTGCACCGGATTGTGAAAGATAGGACTCTCGGTGTTCTATCCACGCGCGGGAGCACAGCATGAATTCACTGGCAGGTAAGGTCGCAATCATCACCGGTGCGTCACGCGGCATTGGGCGCGCCACCGCCGAACACCTCGCACGGGAAGGCGCGACGGTTGTTATCAACTATGCGCAGAGCGACGGTGAGGCAGCAGGCGTGGTGGCCGCGATTGCCGCAGAGGGTGGCACCGCAATCGCCATCCAGGCGGACATACAGGTCTTGGATGATATCCGGCGGCTGTTCCGCACCACCAGTGAGCGCTTTGGCAGGCTCGACATCCTGGTCGCAAATGCCGGAGTGTCGCGCTTCAAGCCGCTGGCCGCGATCACCGAAGAAGATTTCGATCTGATGTTCGCGGTGAACGCCAAGGGAACTTTTTTCTGCCTGCAGGAGGCGCTTGGATACTTGGCCGACGGCGGCCGCATCATTTGCGTCTCCACCATCGGGACGGTGCTGAATGTCCCGGGCGGGACCTGCTACTTCGGCTCTAAAGCCGCAGTCGAGCAATTCTGCCGAACCCTGGCCAAGGAAGTCGCGCCGCGCGGGATTACCGTCAATGTGGTGTCACCTGGCTTCACCGCGACGGAGATGCTGTTATCGACCATGAATCCCGAAGTCCATCGTGATTTGGTTGAGATGACCCCGCTGCGCCGCTTCGGACAGCCTGCGGAAATCGCGGAGGTCATCGCGTTTCTCGCGGGTGATGGGGCGCGCTGGGTTACTCGCCAGAACCTCCCGGTGGATGGCGGGATCATCAGCCGTTAGGTAGCCCGCACCGTTTGTGAGACAAACGCATGATTCCACGGGCCATTGGGTTATACCGACAGCTTCTATCCCCGTCATCCCGGAAAGTGCGTAGCACTTATCCGGGATCCATCTTGTCCTTCTGGCGCCCTTGGATCCCGGGTCTGCGCGGCTAATGCCGCTTCGCCCGGGATGACGACCCTAAAAGCCTTTCGTCACATCTCGCGTTTTGTTTCCATTGCGGTGCGGGCTATTTAGCTGACTCGCTGACGCGACGCTTGATCTCAAAGCACTGATGAATCCGCGCATCACGTTTGAAATCCTCGGGCAGGGTTTCGCGGCTGCGATCAATAATCTCGAGATCGGGCAACGCGCCTGCGTCGAGCTTGAAGCGCCGCAGGTTAGTTGAGAAAAAAAGCGTGCCGACCGGCGCCAGCCACTTCAGGCATTGTTCGATAAGACTCACGTGATCACGCTGAATATCCAGGGTGCCCGCCATGCGCTTGGAGTTTGAGAACGTTGGCGGATCGAGAAAGATCATGCCGTAGCGCCGGTGCGGTGGTTGCGCCAGCCACTCCAGACAATCAGCTTGGATCACTTCATGGCGTGGCAGGCCAAAACCATTCAGCGCGAGATTCTGACGCGCCCAGGCGCAATACGGGCCGGACATATCCACCGAGGTGGTGCTGCGCGCGCCGCCGGCTGCGGCGTACACGCTCGCGCTGCCGGTATAGGCAAATAGATTCAGCATTTCATGACCCGCGGCCCGTTCGCGCAGCAGCGCGCGTGTGAGCCGATGATCGAGAAACAACCCTGTATCCAGGTAATCGCGCAGATTCACGCGAAACTTCAAGCCTTGCTCGCTCACTTCCAGGAAATTGCCGGCATCGGCAAGGCGCTCGTACTGGGCCGCGCCGCGCTGCTTCTGGCGGCGTTTGAAGATTACGCGCTCGGGAGGTACCGCCAGCAGATCAGGCAATTGCGCCAGCGCTTCATCGAGGCGCGCACGCGCTTTATCTTCAGCAATCGTCGCCGGCGCGGCATATTCCTGTACATGCAGCCAGGTCTCGGCGGTTTGATACAGATCAATCGCGAGGGCGTACTCCGGCATATCGGCGTCATACAGACGGTAGCAACTCACCTGATTGCGTCGAGCCCAACGCCCATGCAGGCGCAGATTCTTTTGAATGCGATTGGCAAACATCGCAGCACCCGCTGAAGGCGTCGCCTGCTTCGCGATGCGTTGCTGCGCACGCACGATGCGCGCGCTGCCGGGCGGCATTTCAGGATTGAAGAATTCGGGTGTCAGGGTTAAGCGCAGCAGCGTGCATTCCAGTGCGCCATTGAACAACGCATGCAGGCGCTGCGCTTTGACGCCGAAGGCATTGCCGAGGGCGCTGTCGCCGATGAGGAGTGCCGCCTCCCAGTCCTGAAAGTGCGTGCGCAGCTGATGACCGAATTCGCGATAGAGGGTTGCCATCTCGGCGCGTACACCGAGGCGCTCACCATAGGGCGGGTTGCAGACCACAAGTCCAGGCTTGCTTTCGGCCGGTGGCGCTGCCTGTTGCAGGCTGCGGCATTCCACCTGGATATACTGGCTAAGTCCCGCATTCGCGCTGTTTTCAAGCGCTGTTTCAACCGCCCGTGGATCTTCATCAAAGCCGAGAAGTGGTGGAATTTTCGCGATACCTGCAGCGCTCCGTGCCACTGCTTCCGCGATAAGCCTTTCCCATAGCGCGGCGTCATGGCCTTGCCAGCGCGCGCAGCCGATATGCTCGCGCGCCAGGCCGGGGGCGATGTCACCGGCGATCAGTGCGGCCTCGATCAGGAAGGTGCCTGAACCGCACATGGGATCGACCAGCGCGGCGCCGGTGGCAGCGAGTGCTGGCCAGTGTGCGCGGAGCAGAATCGCCGCCGCAAGATTCTCTTTGAGTGGGGCCGCGCCTTGGCGCGTGCGATAGCCACGCCGATGCAGGCTCTCACTTGCGAGATCGAGCGCGACTTGCGCGACATCGCGATCCACATACACATTGATGCGCACATCCGGATTGTGGGTATCCACATTTGGACGCAGTCCCTGCGCATCCCGCAGCTGGTCGACTATCGCGTCCTTGGTGCGTTGCGCGATGTACTGGCTGTGGGTGAGCTGTGAACGATTGGTGCTCGCATCCACCGCGAGCGTACCATCGATACGCAGATGCGCTGTCCAGTCAATGGCGGAAACGCCTAAGTACAGTGCCGCCTCATCGGCAGCTGGAAAGTGCGCGAGGATCAGAAAAATCCGATTGGCGACTCTTGACCACAGACAGGCGCGATAGGCGACTTCGAGATCCCCCACGAAGGCTACACCGCCAACTCTGGTTTTTAGCGAGGTGCCGCCGAATTCGGCTATTTCGGCGGCGAGCAGTTCAGCAGTTCCCTTGGGACAGGTGGCAAAGTATTCGTGCGGCATGGTGCGCGCATGATACAGGCTGGCGGCTGCAGGATCGGATCCTCCGTCTATTTGTGGGACGGATTACGCTGCGCTCATCTGATCTACGAATGTTGCTTAGTCCTATCGCGGCTAAAGCCGCTCCTACGGGGAGATTCGAATATTTTCTGTAGGAGCGGCTTTAGCCGCGATAGGCGTCAG
>CAMATU010000076.1 GCA_945861225.1 Klebsiella pneumoniae | reverse complement strand
GTTTCACCTGAGCTCTCCCGCTTACCGCCGCAATTATGGCAGCGAGATCAGATCGACGAAAATCAATAAAGTTCATTAATCAATGCGTTAAAAGATCCTACGTATGAAGAGCAGCTAAGAGCAGCGCGCTTACGCCGCGCGTTGCAAATCAGTAGCTGGCGATTGGGCTTGCGCTTCGATGCTTAGCGTGGTGGTCACAGTGCTGAGATTCGGCGCCGAGGTCTCGTAGACGCGGCGGGCACGCTCATTGGGGCTGTCGATAACTATCGCGGTGAGCTGAACAACTCGTGCAAGCAGGAAGGCGCTGACGGCAATAGCAAGTACAAAAAAGAAGGTGGTGAAGGCTGTTTCGGCAATGGCGCTGAACCAGAATCTGCCGAGTAGCGCAGCAGCGGCAAGCAATGCGCCAGTGCCGATAAAATCAAGGGCCGTAGTCAACCGTACTCTCGGTGTCATGCGATGGTGTTCCTATACGTTCTTTTTATTTAGTAACGCCAGCAGATCCCGGATTTGTATCCTTTGCTGCTGACTGCCTGTGGGGCGCCATCTTATCGATCACACATGACAGATCTGTGAAGCACGCCGCAATCGCAGCGACTTAACATTTTTTGACATGAATAGAGGGAGGGGGAGACCATCCGTGCGGCTTCATGCCGACGACTCGTAGGAGCGGCTTAAGCCGTGATAGGGCAATTGGGTGCTATTCGCGGCTAAAGCCGCTCCTACGGGTAGCGAACTCGAGGCGCGAGCCTATTCTTCGCGTCGGGCGCGCTCCTCCCTTTCTTCTTTTTTACGTTTGGCCCGTTCCTCGTCCACGCGGTCGAGATCACTTTCTATCTCGACCAAGCGCGCGTCGATTCGCATCCGTTGATAATGAGAAATTTCGGCCTCGGTTTGCGCGAGTTTAAGCTGCTCTGCAGCGAGCTCGAGCTCGCCGATGGCGCGATAATATTCGGCGATATCGTAGTGCGAGTTAACCACATCACCCATGCGTTCCTCGGTTTCAGCGAGGAGCTGAAAGTAGCGCGGATCGCGTTGATCGGAAACCCCAAATTCGCGGAGCACCCGACGCGCCTCGGCGGGTTTGCCCGTATTGCTCAACAGCGCGACATAGCCGTAAGTGGCAGCGCGACTTTCGGGGTTCGCCAGGCGGGCTTTATCGAAGAGGCTGGTGGCGACGGCCAGATTCCCGGCGCGCTGCTCCAGGCGCGCGCGCGCAATCTGAAAGGCGGTGATGTTGGGCTGCTCAGTCAGCAGTTTGCTGAGTTCAATCCTGGCGCGTTCGAAGTCCCCGGCCTCGGTCAGCGCCAGTGCGTAACCATAGCGCGCGGCAGCTTCGTTCTGAAAAGTGCCATCGCGCAGCATTGTGGTGTAGTAGGCCTTGGCCTGTGCGGGGTCTGCCGCGCCCATCACATTCAATTTCTGCCACACGAGTTGATACTCGTAACTGTCCTCGCGAATTGCGCGTGGCTGCATGTTCTCAGCCCGTTCGCGCGACTCGGCGATGCGATTCACTGTGACCGGATGGGAGCGCAGATATTCTGGAATTTCTTTCGGATCGGTATAACGATTCGCGAGCTGCAGGCGTTCGAAAAAATCCGCCATGCCTTTGGTGTTAAAGCCCGCCGTATTCAGAAGTTCAATGCCGATACGGTCTGCTTCTTTCTCATTCGCGCGCGTGAAATTGATCTGGTATTGCTGTTGCGCGGCGCCGATCGCGGCCAGCGCGCCCATGCCGGCCTGAGGATCAATCGCGGAGAGAATAATCGCGCCTAAAAAGGCCGCCATCGAGGGAATGCTCATCCTGCCGGCGGCTTCAATCATGCGTGCGCCATGGCGCTGCGTGAGATGCGAGACCTCATGTGCGAGCACCGAAGCCAATTCGCTTTCGTTATGTGTGCCCAGGATCAAACCAGAATGCACACCGACATAGCCGCCTGGGACCGCAAAGGCATTGAACACCGGGCTTTCGACCACGAAGAAATTGAAATCGCCGTAGTAACCCGATTGCGCGCCGATTTCCATGCCGACTTTCTGAATATAGTCTTCAACTTCTTCATCGCTCACCAACGGCGCCTGGCGCCGCATCTGGCGCATGAATCCCTGTCCCAGCAAGCGCTCCTGTTCCGGCGAAATATAGGCGCCAGCGGAATCGCCAAAATCCGGTAACTCCGACAGATCAATGTCGTCGTGCTCAGTGAGCGGCCCGAGATTATCCTGGGCAACAGTTAGCGGTGCGCACAGCACGAGGCCACAGAGCAGGGAAGCGCTCAGTCGTGCGCGTTTTGACGAGGCGGCTGCCGACAATCGAGGATCCTCCACAAATGAATCGAGTGTACCCGACACCACCCAGAGCCGGCCACGCCAAGTCGCTCCTGGATTTGGCTAGCGGGCTTTAGGGCCCCTCTATAAATTCGATCAAGGCGATGATGGCAAGGCGCAGCCGAGCGAAAAAGCGCAGTTTACATCGAGTAAATGAGCATTTTGAGCTCGGTTGCAACGCCGCCAGCGCGCCTTCAGCGAATTAATAGAGGGGCCCTTTATCCCACTTACTGCGCCGGGTAGGATGCCCTGCAAAGTATCCAGAATGAGAATTGAACAATGACTGTACGAAATGCAATCTACGCACAATCCGGCGGGGTGACTGCGGTCATCAACGCCAGTGCGTGTGGACTTCTACAAGCGGCGCGTGACTATCCCACCCACATCGGCAAGGTTTTCGCGGGGCGCAATGGAATCATCGGCGCGCTGACGGAAGATCTGATCGATACCTCGCAAGAAAGTGCCGAGGCCATTGCCGCCTTGCGCCACACCCCTTCCGGCGCCTTTGGGTCCTGTCGTTATAAGTTGAAGGGCCTGGCCGAGAATCGCGCAGAGTACGAGCGGCTGATCGAAGTCTTTCGCGCACACGAGATTGGCTATTTTTTCTATAACGGTGGAGGAGATTCTGCGGATACCTGTCTCAAGGTATCGCAACTCAGCGCCGAGCTCGGGTTCCCGGTGCAGGCAATTCACATTCCAAAGACGGTCGATAACGACCTGCCGATCACCGATACCTGTCCAGGTTTCGGTTCGGTCGCAAAGTACGTGGCGGTCTCTATTCGCGAAGCCGGATTTGATGTGGCCTCCATGGCGAAAACTTCCACCAAGGTGTTCGTATTGGAAGTGATGGGGCGCCACGCAGGTTGGATCGCGGCGGCCGGCGGCCTCGCGCACGAAGTGGATGGCGATGCGCCACACCTGATTCTGTTTCCGGAACTGCCCTTCGATGAAGAGAATTTCCTCACAAGGGTGGAGGCTTGTGTCAAAACCCACGGCTATTGCGCGATTGTGGTCTCGGAGGGGATTAAGAATGGAGCTGGGCAGTTCGTCGCCGATGCGGGCACGCGGGACGCCTTCGGCCATGCGCAACTCGGCGGCGTCGCGCCAGTGATCGCGCAACTGGTCAAAGACCGTCTTAAATACAAATACCACTGGGCAGTGGCCGATTATCTGCAACGTGCGGCCCGCCATATCGCCTCCAAAACGGATGTCGATCAGGCCTATGCAGTGGGTAAAGCTGCAGTGGAACTTGCGGTGGCGGGCAAAAGCGCGCGGATGGTCACCTTGGTGCGCCTCAATGATGAGCCTTATCGCTGGGCAACGGGTGAGGTTGAACTTGCCTCGGTCGCAAACATCGAGCGCAAGATGCCGCGCGATTTCATCAGCGAAGACGGCTACGGCATCACCGAGGCCTGCCGGCGCTACCTGAAACCGCTCATTTCGGGCGAAGACTACCCCCCCTATCGCGATGGACTGCCTTATTACGTGAAGCTCAACAACATCGCAGTCCCGAAAAAACTTGCCAAGGCTTTCAAAATCTCCTGACTTCTACGAAAATCGCCGGGCTCGGCCGTACGGGGGGAAGGTCGAGTTGATGAGTACGGGAGTCTTCAAGTCCCGTTCCCTACCTGACTGGGGCCTTTCGTAAAAACGACGCGCGCGCCGTGGGGATTTGCTCCTGCGTGCCGCCGTTTGAGATAGGTTCGAGACCACACCAATAACGAGGGCTTTTCCATGTCCTATTTAGGATTTTCCATTCTGTGCGGCTTCCTGGCCATCGCCTACGGCGCGTGGTCGGTGCGCTGGATTCTGGCGCAACCCGAAGGCAATGACCGCATGCGGGAGATTGCGGCCGCGATCCAACAAGGCGCCTCCGCCTATCTCAACCGCCAGTACATGGCCATCGGTATGGTCGGTGCGGTGCTCTTTGTTCTGTTGTGGCTGCTGCTCGATAGATTTACTGCGATTGGCTTTTTGGTCGGCGCGTTACTCTCGGGCGCCACGGGTTTCATCGGCATGAATGTCTCCGTGCGCGCCAATGTGCGCACCGCGCAGGCCGCCCATCACGGCATGGCCGCCGCGCTCGCCGTCGCCTTCCGCGGCGGTGCAGTGACTGGCATGTTGGTGGTGGGTCTGGGTCTACTCGGCTGCGCCGGGTTTTATATGCTGGCCCCGCAACTCCTCGGCGCAGATAACGAGCAGGTCCTGAGTGGCTTGATCGGTCTGGCCTTTGGTGGCTCGCTGATCTCCATTTTCGCGCGACTCGGCGGCGGTATCTTCACCAAGGGAGCGGATGTCGGCGCGGATCTCGTCGGTAAAGTCGAAGCTGGCATTCCGGAAGATGACCCGCGCAATCCGGCGGTGATTGCAGACAACGTAGGCGACAACGTGGGTGACTGCGCCGGCATGGCAGCAGATCTTTTCGAAACCTACGCCGTGACCGTGGTCGCGACCATGGTACTCGGTAACCTGCTGATCGATTCCCTTGGCCCGAACGCGGTGTTGTATCCGCTGGTGCTTGGCGGGGCCTCGATTATCGCTTCCATCATCGGCACCTTCTTCGTTAAGGCGCCGGACCAGAAAATCATGAAGGCGCTCTACAAAGGCGTGATCGTCTCCGGCGTGTTAGCCGCCGGTGCCTTCTACTACATCAGCCAACAGATGATGGGCGAACACGGGATGACGCTCTTCTATTGTTCGCTGGTCGGACTGGTGCTGACCGGCGCTATCGTTTGGATCACCGAGTACTACACCGGCACAGAATACGCGCCGGTAAAGCATGTGGCGTCCGCTTCGCAAACCGGGCATGCGACCAACATTATCGCTGGCCTTGGGGTTTCGATGCGCTCCACCGCGTTGCCGGTACTTGCCGTGTGCGTCGCGATTTACGCGGCCTACGAGCTCGGCGATCTCTACGGGATCGCGATTGCCGCCACGGCAATGTTGTCGATGACCGGCATGATCGTGGCGCTCGATGCCTACGGTCCGATCACGGATAACGCCGGTGGAATTGCCGAAATGGCTGAGCTGCCCAAAGAAATCCGCAACATCACCGATCCGCTGGATGCCGTGGGCAACACCACCAAGGCAGTGACCAAGGGCTATGCGATTGGCTCGGCCGGTCTCGCCTCATTAGTGCTGTTCGCTGACTACACCCACAAGCTGGAGCAGGCAGGGCACACCGTGTCGTTCGATTTACAGAACCACATGGTGATCATCGGCTTGTTCATCGGTGGCATGGTGCCGTATCTGTTCGGCGCGATGGCGATGGAAGCTGTCGGTCGTGCAGCCGGCGCGGTGGTTAACGAAGTGCGCCGTCAGTTCAAAGAGATCAAGGGCATCATGGAAGGCACCGGCAAACCGGATTATTCCCGCGCGGTCGACATGCTGACCAAGTCCGCCATCAAAGAAATGATCGTCCCTTCACTGTTACCGATTCTGGTGCCAGTGATCGTCGGCGTCGCGCTCGGCCCGGAGGCACTGGGTGGCGTGTTGATGGGCACCATCATCACGGGTCTGTTCGTCGCGATTTCGATGACCACCGGTGGTGGCGCCTGGGATAACGCAAAGAAGTACATCGAAGACGGCCACTTCGGCGGCAAGGGCTCGGATGCGCACAAAGCCGCGGTGACCGGCGACACCGTAGGCGATCCTTACAAGGACACCGCGGGCCCGGCCGTGAATCCGTTGATCAAGATCATCAACATCGTCGCGCTGTTGATCGTGCCGCTGCTGTAATCAAGCACACTGGTGCGTAGTGAAAGGCCCCGCTTCGGCGGGGCTTTTTTTTGTCGGGCGCTGGCAACTAAGTGCTGGTCGAAGTCCCCAGCTACCGTTTAGGATTGCCGTGCAATTGATTTGTGTCTAATAAAAATTCATCCAAGGGAGAGGGCGATGAATAAGCTAGGTGCGGAATTTTTCGGAACGTTCTGGTTGGTCCTAGGCGGCTGCGGGAGTGCGGTCCTGGCCGCGGGCTTTCCCGAACTGGGGATTGGTTTTATCGGGGTGTCCTTTGCCTTTGGCTTGACCGTGCTGACCATGGCCTACGCTATTGGCCATATTTCTGGTTGCCATTTAAATCCGGCAGTGTCGGTCGGCCTATGGGCTGGCGGTCGTTTCCCCGCTGCTCAATTACCCGGGTATATCATCGCGCAGGTCCTCGGCGCACTCGCGGCCGGCGGTGTGCTGTATCTCATTGCGAGTGGCAAGGCGAATTTCAGCGCGGGCGGCTTTGCTTCGAATGGTTTTGGTGAACACTCACCGGGCGGCTATTCGCTGCAGGCGGCGCTGATTTGCGAAGTCGTCATGACGGGCATGTTTCTGCTGGTGATTCTCGGCGCTACGGATAAACGAGCCCCGGCAGGCTTTGCACCGATTCCAATTGGGCTCTGCCTCACCTTGATTCATCTCATCAGCATTCCGGTCACCAATACCTCAGTTAACCCGGCCCGCAGTACCGGCGTCGCCCTGTTCGCCGATGGCGGCTGGGCTCTGTCCCAACTCTGGTTGTTCTGGTTGGCGCCGATTGTCGGTGCGGTGCTCGGCGCGTTGGTGTATCGGTTTATTGGGAATGAGCAGGACTGATTGCACGCTCACCCCACGCCATACAGGGTGACAACGCAGACGCCGCCGAGAGCAATTTTATGGAGTAACGCGCAGCGCGCGCCAATTTCTCAAATCATCGGCGCGGTGCGGGCCTCCAGCCAAGCCAGCGCCGCGCCGCTCACGCTTGGTGCTAATTGCTCACGCACCAATGCGTGATAGGCATTCAACCACGCGACTTCGTCTGCGCGCAGCAAACCACGATCGATGCAACGCGTGTCGATCGGGCATAAGGTCAGGGTCTCGAATTCGAGCATCTCGGCGAAGGTATCGCCCTCTACCGTTCGCGCGGGCACATTCAGCACCAGATTTTCGATCCGCACGCCCCATTGGCCCGGCCGGTACACGCCGGGCTCAATCGAAGTCACCATCCCCGGCTCCATCGCCATGTGTGGTTCAGGGATTGCCTTGCTGATGCTCTGCGGGCCTTCGTGCACATTCAGAAAATAGCCTACGCCGTGGCCCGTGCCATGGCCGAAATCGAGCCCTTCTTCCCATAACGGCGCGCGCGCCAACGCATCCAGCATCGGGCTCAGGGTGCCGCGTGGAAACTTGGCGCGACTCAAAGCCATGGTGCCCTTTAGCACCAGGGTGTAGTCGCGCTTCATTGCCGCACTCACCTGGCCAATCGCCCACACCCGTGTGATATCCGTGGTGCCACCGAGATACTGACCACCCGAGTCGATCAGCAGCAGACCATCGCCCTTAATCACTGCATGGGAGTCTGGCATAGCGCGATAATGGGGCATTGCGCCGTTGGCGTTGAAGCCGGCGATGGTCGGGAAGCTGAGCCCGATGAAACCTGGTCGCCGCGCGCGCGCGGCCGAGAGTTGCTCATCGACGTTAAGCTCGGTCACGTCAAGGCTGCTGAGTGCTGCCTCGAAGCCCGCATAGAACTCACACATCGCGGCGCCGTCTTCAATCATCGCGGCGCGAATATAAGCGGCTTCCTGGGTGGTCTTACGGCTCTTCAGCAAAGTGCTCGGGTTGATCGCCTCCACTATGCGGACTTGCGCGCTCACTTGTTCGCGCAAGCCGTAGGTGACGCGCTTTGGATCGAGCAATAGCACAGCGCTTGCGGGCAACGTCTGCAGTGCGTCAGCGATTTGCGCATACGGTGCGAGTTCGAGGCCATCCTGCGCCAGGCTGGCCCGCAAGGCGGGATCGATCTTGCCATCCGCCACATACAAAGTTGCGCGATCAATCTCAATCAGCAGATGCGCGAGAAAAACCGGGTTGTAAGAAACATCCCCGCCGCGCAGATTCGTCAGCCAGGCGATGTCGTCGACGGTCGAAATGAAGTGATGCGTTGCGCCGTGCCGCGTGATGGCGTTGCGCACTTCCGCGAATTTAGTCGCGCGTGTCACCGCCGCGTGCGGCGCGCGGTGTTCATATATTGGAGCTGTCGGAAGCGTCGGCCGCGCCGGCCAGATCGCGTCGATAAAATCGCGCTCAGTACGGAGCTGAATCCCCGCGCCATCGAGTGCTGTTTTCAAGCCGGCGGCCGCCGCCAGTCCGAGTACCTGCCCATCGACTGCCACGCTTTGACCAGCCGGGACCTGAGCCGCCAGCCAGCTGACATGCGAGTTCGCGTTACCGGTGACTTTCTCGAGCGCGATGCCCGAACCCGCGAGTTCAACGTCGGCCTGCACCCAATAGCGGCTGTCTGCGAACAGCACCGCCTGCGTTAACGTCACCACCAAAGTGCCCATCGATCCGGTGAAACCCGACAGCCATTGCCGCGCTTGCCAGCGTTCAGGCAGATACTCGCTCAAGTGGGGATCTGCGCTCGGCACCAGCAGCGCGTAGATCCCTTCCCGGGTAAGCACTTCGCGCAGTTTATCGATGCGCTGGCGATGCACTGAAGTATCTGTGTTCATGCTTCCAGTTTATCCTTCATCAGTCGATGGGCGATCCCGGCTGCATCGAGTAACCCCAACGTTTCGGCGAGTGGCAGTCCCACGACGTTCGAGTAACTGCCCTCAAGACGTGTGACCAACGCACCACCCAAACCCTGAATGCCGTAGGCACCCGCCTTATCCAGCGGTTCGCCGCTTGCGCAGTAACATGCAATCTCAGCATGGCAGAGGGTACGGAACAGCACCCGGGTCTGCACACAGATCACCGCCAGCTGATCAGCGGCGAGCGCGACACCGGTCAACACTGTATGCCAACGCCCCGAGAGCAACCCCAAGATACGCGCGGCATCCGCCGCATCACGTGGCTTGCCAAGAATTTCATCATTGCAAACCACCGTGGTATCCGCGGCGAGCACCGGGCGGCGCTCTGCACTCGCCACGCGCCCCGCCGTGGCTTTCGCGCGTGCCAGGCGTTGTACATAAATTTCGGCAGATTCCTGCGCCAGCGGCGTCTCGTCTACCGCTACGTCCAAAACTTCGAAATCCACCCCAAGCGTGCGCAACAACTCCAAGCGGCGCGGCGAGCGCGAAGCGAGATAGAGCGACGGCCTACAAGAGTTCATGAGAGTTCATGCGCGATGATAGGGATGGTTGTTGAGCAGCGACCAGGCCCGGTAGATCTGTTCGATCACCACCACTCGCGCGAGTTGGTGCGGCAACGTGAGGCGGGACAATGACCAGACTTGGGCCGCGGTCTCACGCACCGAATCCGCCAGGCCTTCAGCGCCGCCGATAACGAGCGCAACCTCGTGCGCGGTTTCACGCCAACTGGCAAGATGATCGGCAAGTTCCTGGGTTGACCAAGCCGTACCGCGTTCGTCGAGGGCGACCATCCGCGCACCACTCGGCAGGGCTTTGCGAATAAGCTCAGCCTCGCGCAGCCGTTGTTGTTCCGCATTGGCGGCATTCTGGACTGGCGCGAGTTCGCGCACCTGAAACTCCACTTTGCCTTGCAGGCGCTTCAAGTATTCGTGGCTTGCTTCACTCACCCAGGCTGCGGGCCGCTTGCTCACGCACAGAAGCTGCAGCCGCATCGGCGCGCGTTACTCCGCCGCGACCTTCGCTTTACGTTCACGCGGCGGCGGCCCCCATAATTTTTCGAGCTGGTAGAACTCGCGGGTCTGGGCCTGCATCACATGCACAATCACATCGCCCAGATCGACCAGGATCCATTCGGCCGCCTGTTCGCCTTCCATACCGAGCGGCTTTTCCTTGGCAGCCCGAGCCGCTTCAGCCACTTGATCAGCGAGCGCTTTGACTTGGCGCGAGGAGCGGCCAGTGGCGATCACCATGTAGTCTGCGATGCTGGTGAGCTTGCGCACATCGAGCACTTTGATATCGACGGCTTTGCCGTCTTCCAGCGCCTGATTGGCGACCTCCAGCAGGTCCTTGGGTTTTAAAGCCATAAGGTCGGTTCGCTCCTCATAAATACAACTGATGATGCCTGATGTAGTCGGCGACGCCAGCGGGCGTCAGTCCAACCAGATTGCGCCCGGCGCGCACCCGCGTACGCAGTTCGGTCGCCGCGATAGGCAACAACGGGATCGCCTGCAGAAGAATGTGGCCAGCGGCACTGTTCGCTAGCGCGGCTGGGTTGGTCACTTCGCTCCCTGCCAACAAGGTGTGCAATTCACCTTCAGTCGGTCGGTGATAGCCGGGCCGCGTCGCGACGACCAAGTGCGCGAAATTAAGCAACTCGGACCAGCGATGCCAGCGCGGCAAGCCGTTGAAGGCGTCCTGACCCAAGATGAAACACAGCGGTTGCGAGCCAACCTCCGCGCGCAAGGCGGCGAGTGTGTCAATGCTATAGGACACGCCGCTGCCCGGCAGTTCGCGCGCGTCAATGCGCAACCCGGTGCCCACGACGGCGATTTCCAGCATCGCGAGCCGCTGCGCGGGACTCGCCCCCGGACTCTCACGCAAATTCGGCACCCGCGCCGGCAGCAGTCGCACTTCCGCCAGGCCGAGTGCTTCGCGGATCTCAATCGCTAAGCGCAGATGCCCGTGATGAATCGGATCGAAGGTACCACCCAGAATTCCGATTGGTTTCAATCGTTCACCATTCCGGCACGGGTAGAAATCCGACGCAGAGGACAGACGAAAAGGGCGCCACGTCTGCTCCCCGTAGGAGCGGCTTCAGCCGCGATGGGGCACTCGTTACGAGGCTGCCGTCGAAGGTGTCCATCGCGGCTGAAGCCGCTCCTACACGCGACGGCCGCAGGTCGCTTTCAGCCATGCCTATCCTCGGAATATACCCATGCAACAACGCGCAGAATCTTGGCCCTAACTGCGCACATGCCCATCCCCCAGCACAATCCATTTCTGCGAGGTCAGGCCTTCAAGCCCGACCGGCCCGCGTGCATGGAACTTGTCCGTACTGATCCCGATCTCGGCGCCGAGTCCATACTCAAAGCCATCCGCGAAGCGGGTCGAGGCGTTCACCATCACCGAGCTGGAATCCACTTCGCGCAGGAAGCGCAATGCGTGACTGTAGTTCTCCGTCACAATCGCATCTGTATGCTGCGAACCGTACTGGCGGATGTGTTCGATGGCTTGATCGAGATCTGTCACTACGCGCACGCTCAGGATCGGTGCCAGATACTCCGCATACCAGTCCGCTTCGGTCGCCGGTATCAAAGTCGAGTCAATTTCGCAGCTCGCGGCGCAGCCGCGGAGTTCAACCCCTGCCGCGCGATACGCGGTGAACAGGGGCGGCAACACGCGCGCAGCGATCTCACGGTGCACCAACAGAGTTTCCAATGTATTGCAGGTCCCGTAGCGCTGACACTTGGCATTGAAGGCGACCGCTTGTGCTTTAGTAAAATCTGCTGCCGCGTCGAGATACACATGGCATACGCCATCGAGATGTTTGATTACCGGCACCCGTGCCTCCAGCATCACGCGCTCGATCAAACTCTTGCCGCCGCGCGGCACGATCACATCCACATACTCAGGACTTTGCAACAGCACCCCGACCGCGGCGCGGTCGGCAGTTTCCACCACCTGCACCGCGCGCTCCGGTAAGCCAGCGCTCGCGAGACCCTGCGCGATACAGCGCGCTATCGCCTGATTCGAATGCAGGGCTTCCGAGCCGCCGCGCAAAATCACGGCATTGCCGGCCTTCAAACACAACGCCGCCGCGTCTGCAGTCACATTGGGACGCGCTTCGTAAATGATGCCGACCACCCCGAGCGGTACGCGCATGCGGCCCACCTGAATGCCGCTTGGTCGCCGCACGAGATCAGTAATCGCCCCCACCGGATCGGCCAGTGCCGCCACCTCACGCAAACCACTCGCCATCGCGGCAATTCGCGCGGGCGTGAGCGTGAGCCGATCACGCATGGCAGCATCGAGCCCTGCGGCGGCGGCGAGATCTTTCGCATTGGCGGCCGCGAGCGCGACGGTGTCCGCTTCGAGCGCGCTCGCTATCGCGTTCAGCGCCTCGTTCTTCACCGCCGTGGTCGCGCGCGCGACCTCAATCGCGGCGGCGCGCGCGCCCTGGCCGAGCGCCTTCATATAGCTCGTGATGTCCAGGCTGGTGTCAGTTGCGGCGCTTGATGCAGTCATGGGATCACGCTTTAGCGGGTGGCGGAAACAGGCAGCGGGCGACCAAACCATGGGCCGCCCGCGAGGGCCAGCAGCAAGGATTCAAGGTCATCCCACACATTCCCAATACCACTGCCCTTGATCAATTGATCGAGACGAATGCTGGCTTCCAGCAGCGACGCCAGGCGCGCGACCGGATGCCGCTGCAGGGCGCGTCGAAGTAAGCCCTGTCGACTGGACCAGACATTGTGCTGAGTGAGCGCCGCATCGAGCGGCGTGCCACACGCCTGAGCCGCCGCCAGTCGCGTCAAGGTACGCAACTCACGGTTGAGACTCCAGCCGATGACGATCGGTTCAGTCCCCTCCTCACGCAGACCGCGTGCAATGCGCACCGTGCGTGCCGGGTGACCTTCCAGCGCCGCGTCCACACACTGAAAGGCGTCGTAGCGCGCGCTGTCGCTGACCGCGTTCATGACTTCCGCCAAATCGAGCATGGGGTTGGCGGCCAACAACACCAGTTTATCGATCTCCTGCGCGGCGGCCAGCAAATTTCCTTCGGCCCGCAGCGCGAGGAATTCATTCGCCTCATTGCTCAAGGTCAAACCCCGCGTTGCCGCGCGCGTGCTAAGCCAGTCGCGGAACGCAGCCATGTCCGGTTCGCGGCACGCCACGACGACGCCATGGTGTTCGCAGGCTTTTACCCACGCGCTCGCCTGCTGCTGGCGATCAAGTCCTTCGGCGGTGAGCAGTAAGACGTCCAAGGTGTGAGGATCGTTCAACAAGTCGAGCAGGCAATCGACACCGGCCTTATCGGGCTTCTTGCCCGCCAGCCGAATCTCAATCAGCCGTCGCTCAGCGAACAACGATAAATTGCCCACCATGCCGCGCAACGTGCCCCAATCCTGGCTCGCCAGCTCGAAGACCAGCCGTTCGGCTACCCCGTTCGCGCGCGCGGTAGTGCGCACGCAGTCCGCGCTTTCCAAAGCCTGCAGCGGTTCGGTACCGAAAATCAGGTAGACGGGTTGCAGGCCTTTGCGCGCGAGATGCTCAACAAGCTTGTCAGGCTTAACTTGCATTGACGTGCCCCCGTTTGAAATCGATCGCCTCCAAACGGAACATCAGGGCACGCGCAGCGTCTTTCGCGAGCTCGTAGCGAATGGTCGTTTCCACTTCTTCGGTACCCAGCAAGGAGGCTTCGTCAAACACAAAATCCTGGGTCCAGCTCACCTTGTCTGGCGCGGCAATGAGCTCGCCCGTGGGGCTGCGCACCGTCACTTCCACTTCGAGGCCGAGTTCCATTTCTCGGACCTTGCCGGTTTCGTCATCCACCGACAACACTCTGCGGTCATAACGTTCGTGGCGTAGTTCAATCACGGCTTCCGACTGTTCGCGAGTGGCAACCACGCTGACCCCGCTGTAGCTGAGTTGGGTCAGGAACCACGTATAGAGATAGCCGCCCGAGTCAGACATCACAAAGACTTTTCTCACCGCCAGATTGTTGGTCTGGGTGCCACGCAGATACCAACCGCCGCAGCCACTCAGGGTGAGTACCACCAGCAGGAGCAGTACGCATTTGGCGCCAGATGATGATTTCATTAAACGGCCACAATATTCACGAGACGCCCCGGAATCACCACCACTTTGCGCACTGCTTTGCCTTCCAAATGCCGACTGACATTCGAATCATTAAGCGCCGCCGCTTCCACTGTCGCGCTCGGCGCATCCGCCGCGATCGCGATCGAGGCGCGCTTCTTGCCGTTGATTTGCACGACGATTTCGACTTGCGCGCGGACCAGTGCGCGTTCGTCGGCGCGCGGCCAGGCCGCATCCAGGAGTGAGCCGGCACGGTGCCCGAGCGCTTCCCACAGCATCTCTGTCACATGAGGCACGATGGGCGCCAGCAGCAACACGCAGGTTTCGAGCCCTTCCTGGCGCACCCGGCGGGTCGCTTCATCCTGGGACTGTGCGCGCTGTAGTGCGTTTACAAGTTCCATCACGGCGGCGATCGCCGTATTGAATTTATAGCGGCGCGCGATGTCGTCGGTGACTTTCGCGATGGTTTCGTGAATACGTCGCCGCAGGGTTTGCAGTTCCGCATTCAAAGCGAGCTCACCGACTGCCGGCGCCACGCCCTCACTCACGTGGGCATGGACCTGCCGCCACAGGCCGCGCAGAAACCGCGCGGCGCCTTCCACCGCAGAATCGGACCACTCGAGCGATTGTTCCGGCGGTGCCGCGAACATGGTGTACAGGCGCACCGTATCCGCGCCGTAGCGATCGATCAGCGTTTGCGGATCGATGCCGTTGTTCTTGGATTTCGACATTTTCTCCACCGGACCAATCTGCACCGCCTCGCCATCGCTGGTCAGGCGGGCGGCCACGGCGCGTCCTTTTTCATCGGTCTCGACATCAATCGCGCTCGGATTGAAATAGCGCTTCTGGCCGTTAGGCGTTTCGCGGAAATAGGTCTCTTTGCACACCATGCCCTGGGTCAGCAAGCGGGTGAATGGTTCATCGGTCACCGCGAGACCCGCATCGCGCATGAGCTTATGAAAGAATCGCGCATAGAGTAGATGGAGCACCGCGTGTTCGATGCCACCGATATAAATATCGACTGGCATCCAATAGCGCGCCCGTTCATCGACCATCGCCTGCTCGCTGTCCGGACAGCAGAAACGCGCGTAATACCAGGAGGATTCGAAAAAGGTATCAAAGGTATCGGTTTCACGACGCGCGGGGTCCGTGGTGCCGGGGACCGTCGTATTCAGGAATTCTGGCATGCCGAGCAAGGGCGACGAGACGCCCTGCCAGGCGACATTCTCCGGCAGCACTACCGGCAGGCGCTCAGCGGACTCCGGAATCAGTTGCTCCGTGGCGGTATACACCATCGGAATCGGACAACCCCAGTAGCGCTGGCGCGAAACCAGCCAATCACGCAGCCGGTATTGCACCTGGCGCTCGGCACGCCCGCGTGCGGTCAGCACGGTCGCAATCGCCGCGAAAGCCTCCGCGAAAGTCTGGCCATCGTATTCGCGGCTATTGCCGAGGACACCCTTCTCGGCATAGGCCTCGTGCTCAATTCCGCAGGCGCTACCATCCGCCGGAAACACCACCTGAGTGATAGGCAGTTGGTAGACCTTGGCGAACTCGTAGTCGCGTTGGTCATGGCCGGGCACCGACATCACGGCACCCGTGCCGTAGCTCATCAACACGAAATTGGCGACCCACACCGGAACCAGTTCACCCGTTAACGGGTGACGGACTGCGACGCCAAGCGGCATACCGCGCTTTTCGAGCTTTTCGAGCACGGCTTCCGAGGTTGAGGTTTGCGCACAGGTCGCAATAAACGAAGCGATTTCCGGATCGGCGGCCGCAGCTAGACGGGCCACCGGATGTTCCGGGGCCACCGCCATATAGGTCACGCCGAACAGGGTATCCGGGCGCGTGGTGTAAACCTCGAGATCGCCGCTGCCATCCGCCAGCTCAAAGCGAACCAGCAGACCTTCGGAACGGCCAATCCAATTGCGTTGCATGGTTTTAACGGCTTCTGGCCAGCCTTCGAGGCGATCCAGATCGGCCAGCAGTTCGTCGGCGTACGCCGTGATCCGCACGAACCACTGCGGGATTTCACGCCGCTCGACCAGCGCGCCGGAGCGCCAACCGCGACCATCGATCACTTGTTCATTGGCGAGCACGGTCTGGTCAATGGGATCCCAATTCACCACCGCCGTTTTGCGATAGACCAGGTCGCGTGCATAGAGCTGGGTAAAAAACCACTGTTCCCAGCGGTAGTAACGCGGATCGCAGGTCGCGATTTCGCGCGCCCAGTCGTAACCAAAGCCCAGGCGCTGCAATTGGCCACGCATGTAATCAATGTTGGAGCGCGTCCAGGCGGCGGGCGGCACGTTGTTCTCAATCGCGGCGTTTTCGGCTGGTAAACCGAACGCATCCCAACCCATGGGTTGGAGCACATTTTTGCCCAGCATGCGTTGGTAGCGCGCGATGACATCGCCAATCGTGTAGTTGCGCACATGCCCCATGTGGAGCCTGCCACTGGGGTAGGGAAACATGCACAGGCAATAGAATTTTTCGCGTGCCGGATCCTCCTTCACGGCGAAGGCCTGGGTGTCATGCCAGTGTTGTTGGAGACGTGGCTCGATTTCGGCGGGGTTGTAACGATCTTCCATACGCGTGCTGCTGGGGGTGGCCGGCGAGAATACCCCACCCACACCCGGCCATGAAAGCACCGCAAAAAGCGCCGGCATGCACCAGGGAACCTCTGGAAAGTCCAGCATGGACAGATCCAGAGTTTCCCCAGCCCATGCCGGCGACAGCGCGTTAGCACGCGCGGAGGGGTCGTAAGATTCAGGGGGCCGGCTTGGACGCCGTCAGCCGCTCGCGGTTCTTCTTAATGGTGGCGTCGCCAATGCCCTTGATCAGTCCCAGATCGTCCACCGAGGCGAACGGACCATTCTGTTCGCGATAATCGACAATCGCTTCTGCTTTGGCTGGCCCAATCCCGACCATGACCTCGGCAAGTGCTGCCGCGTCGGCGGAATTGATGTCGAGCAAGGGTTCTGCGCAGGCGCCCTGCAGGGCGTAACCGAGCAGCAGGGCCCCGACCAATTTGCGTACTTTTTGCATAGCTGTTTCTCCATCCTTGAGTTTTGAGGTCTTCCTTGATTTGCCGCGCGATCCTGCGCGACCGGGAGAGAGCATACGAAAGCCGCCGGCGCTTGCCAAACGCGGATTAGGTGCGTGGACGAGATCGGAGCGGGATTTTCTCCCGACGTGCAACACGGCGCAACGCGGCGCATTTTCATCTTCGTGTCACAATTAAGACCTCTAATGCAGTTCTCCAACGCCCGGATCAAGGCCCTTTTAATGGGTTCGTCAGTAAAACCTGTGGGTGAGTTCTGGCTCGGGCAGTTTTCCAAGTGCATGATAGAGCGCGATTTCCATCATGCCAAACGTTCGGAAGCCGTAAGCTTTTCTCATAGTGACTTTGGCTTTGTTGTTCAAGCCTTCGATCACGC
>CAMATU010000075.1 GCA_945861225.1 Klebsiella pneumoniae | reverse complement strand
TCTTGGTGGCTGGCGACGGAGTTTCAAGATGCACCACGTCGATTTCCGGCGCGGCCCAGACGGTGGGCATCCCATAGTCTTTAAGTGTTTGCGCGTGTGGAATTCCCGCCGCGTCGTAGTGGAAGTTTTCATACAAGGTGCCGCCGATTTGCTGGACCACGGCGCCGCGGGTCTGGCCGTCCAGGATTAAGGGATTCAAGACCACCCCGTGATCGGACACCATCCAGATTTTTTTGACCTCCACCCGGCCTGTTTCAATATCGACTTCGACCATCGCCGCCGCCGCGCCGCCAGGATGCGCCGGATAAAGCTGCGCGCGACCGAGCGCATCAAAGTTCCAACTCACCTGGGGATGGCGATAGGTATGCGTGGACTCCAGCACCGGCGCATCGGCCTTGGCCAAAATGATCTCCGCACCCGGCTTGAAGTACGCCGCGTAGGCGACCTCGGCGAAAGTACAGCGCGCATCCCAGCCGGGGCGAAAGACCTCCCCATCCTCAATCTGAAGTTCGTCCACCGGCACCTCCAGCAGTGCCGCCGCGCCAAGCAGCATCCGGGTGCGCAGAATCGAAGCTGCGCCGGCGATCGCGCCGACCCCATACATTGCCCCACGACTTGAATAACTACCCGAACTGAAGGGAATCGCCGTGGTGTCGCCCCAGATCACCTGTACATCTGCAAGCTTGCAACCGAGCGCATCCGCGGTGACTTGCGCATAGGCGGTTTCGATGCCCTGGCCGATGCTTTGAATGCCGGTCATCACATGCACCGAACCATCCGCCGCAATGCGCACAGTCGCGGACTCCGCGTTCTGCAAATAGCTCCCCGGAAATGCCCCACCCGCCGGCTCGATATAGGATGCAATGCCGATCCCCACATGGCGCCCTGCCTGGCGCGCTGCCGCCTGCTCCATGCGCAACGCCGGCAGGTCCATGTTCTTAATCAGCAATTCGAGTGCTTCGCGCAAACTGCCGTTCTCGATAATCGGCCCAGTGCATAGTGCATGCGGATAGGTCGTCAGCAGATTGCGTCGTCTGATTTCCAGCGGATCGATATTCAAGCGCGCCGCGCCCTGATCAAGAATTCTCTCGATGTAGAGATTTGCGAGATCTTTGCCGTAGCCCCGGTACGCGTTGTAGGGCGCCTTGTTGGTGACCACGCAGCGCACGCGGGTGCGATAGTTCGCAATCTGGTAAGGCCCTGGCGCATACACGCCACTGTTCAGCGGCATGCCAAGACCGCACGCGCGTTCCGTCCCATCACAGCCCATGTCCGCGAGCACGTCAGTTTCTAACGCGAGCACCATGCCGTCACGGTTAAATGCAGCGCGCACGCGGGTTCGAAAATCCCGCGCGGCCGGACCGGCCGCCAGCCACTCACTGCGTGACTCAAACCACTTTATTGGGCGACCCAGCACAATACTGGCCAGCACCACCACATGTTCGGTATCAACCGATAACTTCGCACCGAACCCGCCGCCCACATCGCCCGCCAACACCTGAATCCGTGATTCCGGAATACCGAACGTCTGATTCAAAAACATCCGCATGGGGCGCGGCAATTGTGTGGAGGCGCGCACCACGAGATTTTTCTCGTGCGGATTGTAATGCGCATGCACCACGCGCGTTTCCAGCGGCATTGCGCCATAACGATGCGAGGTAATGACTTCATCCACCACCAAATCGGCCGCCGCAAAAGCTGCATCGACTTCGCCCACATTGAACTGAAACACATGCTGCAGGTTGGTATGCCAACTTGGGTACAGCAAGGCGGGATCCCCTGCCGCGACTTCTGCCGCGGCCACCATATCGGTATTGACCGGGAGATCTGCGTACACCACTTCGACCAGGCGCGCCGCATCCTCGGCCTGTGCTGCCGTATGCGCCGCCACCCATGCGATTGGCTCGCCATAGAAGATCACCTTATCGACGGCCATGGCGTAACTGCGCGGCAGCAGACTCCCCGGGAGTTCCATGGTGGGCGCGATGGTCTTCCAATGCGGCACCGCCTCCGCACCGGTCATCACCCGCACCACGCCCGGTGCACGGGCGGCGGCTGTGGTCGAGATGCTGACGATCCGCGCATGGGCACGGGTGCTACGCGCGATCGCTAAATGCAAATCTTGCGCGCTACCAAAATTGTCCACATAACGACCACCCCCCGTGACCAGCCGCTGATCTTCACGGCGTGCCAGCGGCTGGCCGATCTTCGGGACTTGGCGGTCTAATTGATCTTCGAACACTGCCAACGGCTGCGCGCGCCCTGCCGCGACCTTGAGCGCGTGCAGAATATTGGTGTACCCGGTGCAACGACAAAGATTGCCGGTCAAGGCTTGGCGCGCCTCTTCATCCGAGAATTCGCGTCCATCCTGACGAGTTAAAAAGTCCCGCGCACTCATCAGCATTCCGGCCGTGCAGTAACCGCATTGCAGGGCATGGCATTGCACGAAGGCCTGTTGCACCGTGCAGAGGCCGGTGGCCGGGGTAATGCCCTCCACGGTCGTGATTTCAGCACCGTCTGCCTGCACAGCGAGCATCAGGCAGGATTTCACGATTTGTCCATTTACCTCGACCGTACAGGCACCACAGGCACCTTCCTCACAGCCATAGCGCGGGCCGGTCAAAGCGGCCTGCTGGCGCAGGAAGTCGGTTAACAACAGGCGTGGTGCCACCACGCCTGTCACCGCTTGCCCGTTAACCTTGGTCGAAATCGAAATTTCGTTGACTGCGTCGATGATTGGTTTATGCATGTGCGCCTGCTCCGCGCAACGTCTCGAGCACACGCCGCAGTTCAACTTTGGCCAAGGCTAACTTGAAACTGGGCGACCCATAGGGATCTTCCACCGGGTGCAGCGCCAGCGCATCTAAGGCGCGCGCAATCTGGGACGTCAATTCGACGGTGTCCGGGATGCCGGTACTTAGTGCCGCTTCCAGGGCAGGGATTCGCAGGGGGGTGCGATGGATGCCACCCACCACGACGCGTGCGTAGTTGGCGCCCAACACCACGCAAACGTTAACCAGCGCGAGATCCTGGCGTTGCCGCGAAAATTCGCGATAGCTGCCACGTCTGCCCTTCACGCGGGGAATTTCCAACTGCGTGATGAGTTGACCAGATGCTACATGTTGGCGAAAGCCGGTAAAGAAATCGTCGATCGCGAAGACCTGCGCCTCATTAGGCGCGCTGGGCGAGCGACAGTGAACGCGCGCCCCGGACGCCAACATGGCGACTGCAAAATTCGCGCGCGGATCCGCCCAGCAAACGTTACCGACCACCGTCCCACGATTGCGAATCTGGACATCTCCGAGCGCGTTGGCTGCCTGCGCGAGCCACGGGAATTCGGCTTGGAGGCGGCTATCGACAGTGCATTGTGCGTGAGTCACCCGAGCGCCAAAAGTAACGGTCGCTGGGGTGAAGTCGATGATCGCTGAGAGATCGGTGGCCGCCGCAAGATCAACTAAACCAGGCGGCGCGGCCTGCCGCAGCCGCATCGCTGGCAGCAAACTCTGGCCGCCAGCGAGCGGCACGGCGCCAAGCTGCATGACTGCCAGGATTTGCGCTACCGTTGCCGGTCGTGAATAGCTGAAGGCATTCGGTCGCATTTGCACTCCCGGTTAGGTCTTCGAATGAAGTTCCAATCTAGGCAGTACGCAGGCTAATCGTCAATTAAAAATTCTTGGGGAGTTGATATGAGTGTACTCAACCCCGCTCAAGCAACATTCGAAGGTCAATCACGGCCGCATTCGCCCGTGAAATAAAAGACGCCATCACCAATGAATGATTCGCCACCAAAGCAAATCCCTCGCCATTCAGAATCATTGGGCTCCACACCGGATCCTGGGTGCTTTCGAGTTCGCGGATAATCTGCCGCAAGCTCACCACCGCATTACGCTTCTCCAGCACTCCGCCGAAATCCAACTCCACAGCGCGCAATAGATGCAGCAAGGCCCAGGTCGCGCCGCGCGCTTCGTAGAACACGTCGTCGATCTGGGTGTAGGGCGTTTTCACGACGCGCACGTCGGAAGTCGCAGTGGACTGCTGCGCGGCGGCGTCGCCAGCGAGATCGGTATTGATACGGACTTGTCCGACACTTGCGCTCAAGCGTTGCGAGAGATCGCCCAGGCGCTTTTCAACCAGGGACAGCCACCCGCGCAGATTGTCGGCGCGCGCATAAAACTGAGTGTCGCCCTGGGCCGTGTTGCCCAACCGTTCTAAATACGCTTGAAGCGCCTGTTCGGCATCCGTGTATTCCCGTTCGGCGGCCGGCAACATCCAGGCATCATTGCTAATGCTCAAATGGTTATCCGCACGGATTAGATCGGGATCCTCGGTCGATTGTGTTTGCGAGCGCGAGAAGTCGTTGCGCAGCGCTTTCGTCATATCGCGCAGCTGTACCAGCACACCCCACTCCCAGCCGGGCACATTGTCCATCCAGCTACCTGGCGGCAGGACATCGTTCGCAAGATAGCCGCCGCGCTTGTGTAATAAGCGATGCAGGATTTCGATGGTAGTGGCGGTGGTGATTTCGCCGCGCACCTGGGGCTTGTGATTGGCGGGCAGCCATTTCAGCGCCATGTCACGCACGGCGAATTCTTCCGGATCGTGGTCGATCACTGCCATTGCAATCAGCATGATGACGAGATACACACCGATCGTGAGCGCGATCCAACCAAGTGGTCCACGTGGACTCGCCATCACTCGCGCCTTCCAGGTGGCTAACACAATGTTGTCCTTCGTCTCAGGCCGTGAAGTTCACTTGGAGCACTTTATCCACGGCCGCAATCGCCGTCAGCTCGGTGAGGGTATTGTCGCGCAGTGACTGTGACACGCCAATGACCGCAATGGCCTGGTGCTTGCCCTCCGCCGCCCCGACCTGCATGCGCGTGATATTGATGCCAGCGCGCCCCAGGATGTCACCGATCGCACCAATCACGCCCGGCTGGTCGCTATGCCGAGTCAGCACCAAGTGACCTTCGAGGACCGCTTCGATCTCATAGTCGTTCACGCGCACCAGGCGCGGGTGCCGCTCATCAAACAAAGTCCCTTCCAAGCATACGCTACCCGCTGCAGTCCGACCGCGCACGCGCACCACGGCCAGATAATCCTTGGAATCGGCGGACCTGAACTCGCTCACCTTCAACCCCTGACGGCGTGCCAATGGCAACGCATTCACGCGGTTGATGGTGGTCGTCACATGATCCTGGAGTAAGCCGGCGACGACTTCTGCGAGCAGTGGCTGGGTTTCCAATTCCGCGGCACGACCAAACAAGCCCAGCTCCACCTCCAGGAGCGGCCCGTCATTCATTAACGAAAGCAGCTTGCCCAGACTACGCGCCAATTTCAGATACGGCGCGAGTAACGCCAGACGTTCGGGTGCGATGCTCGTTAAATTCACTGCATTGCGAACTTCGTTACGCAGCAGGAAGGCGGCAATTTGATGCGCGATCTCAACGCCTACCGCAGTCTGCGCTTCTTCGGTCGAAGCGCCCAAATGCGGGGTGAATTGAATTCGCGGCTCACCATACAACGGGGATTCGCCTGGCGGCTCCTTGGCAAATACATCGAGCGCCGCGCCCGCCAAGTGACCGGCGGCCACTTGTTTGAGCAAGGCCTCTTCATCCACCAATCCACCGCGCGCGCAATTGATCAGGCGCGCACCCTTTTTCATCGCCTGCAAACGTTCCGCACTCAACAGATTGCGGGTGTCCTCGGTCATCGGGCAATGCAAGGTCACGTAGTCCGCGAGGCGCAGTAACTCTTCCAGGGTGGTGCCTTCCACGCCATGCGCGGCAAAGGCTTCGGGCGTGACGAAGGGATCGAAACCCAGCACGCGCATTTTCAAGCCACAGGCGCGCTCGGCGACCAGCCGCCCTATCGTGCCAAAGCCCACGATGCCCAGGAACTTGCCCGTCACTTCCGAACCCATGAACTTCGCGCGCGCCCACGCGCCGCTGCGCACCGAACGATCTGCCTCGGGCAACTGTCGGCTTAATGAAAACAAATGCGCAATGGCAAGCTCTGCGGTGGTGGTGGCATTGGCATCGGGGGTATTCAACACCACGATGCCGCGCTCGGTGGTGGCCTCAAGATCGATATTGTCGACCCCGATGCCAGCGCGGCCGACCACTCGTAGCTTGGTCGCGGCTTCAAGCAACTTGCCGCGGATTTTGGTCTCGCTGCGGACGATGATGGCATCCGCGTCTGCGGCGTGGGATAACGCTGCCTCAACGTCCAGTCCCGGCGTGAAATCAATTTCAAGCTGCGGATATTCCTTTAACGCCGCAATGCCTTCAGGCGCGAGTTGGTCGGCGACGAATACTTTGAACATGAGTAAATCCTTGCGCGATCGCTGATTCGAAATAGGTGCCGACTTAGGCTGCTGCGGCCGCCGATTTGATTTGGGCGTAAGCCCATTCGAGCCACGGGATTAGCGCTTCGAGGTCGCTGGTCTCAACCGTTGCGCCGCCCCAAATCCGCAAGCCCGGCGGCGCGCTGCGATAGCCGTTAATGTCGAAGGCGACTTTCTCGGTATCGAGCAGCCCGGCGAGCCGGGTGACCGCGGCGAGTTGCTGTTTTGCATCGAGCGCGCAGAACCAGGGCGCCGTGATCGACAGGCAGATTGAAGTGTTCGAGCGGGTAGCGACATCGCGCGCGAGAAACTCAATCCAATCCGTGCGCGCAACCCAGGCGGCGAGCGTCGCGAGATTGCGCGACGAGCGTGCACAGAGTGCCGACAACCCTCCGAGCGATTCGGCCCAGCGCAAGGCATCCAGATAGTCCTCGACGCATAACATGGAGGGCGTGTTGATCGTGGCGCCCTCAAAGATTGCCTCGTCTATCTGGCCTTTCTTGGCGAGCCGAAAAATTTTTGGCAGGGGGCGCTCAGGGGTATAGGTCTGCAGGCGCTCGGCTGCGCGTGGGCTGAGGATTAACATCCCATGCGCGCCTTCGCCACCGAGAACTTTTTGCCACGAAAATGTGACCACATCGAGTTTGGACCAGGGCAGCGCCATCGCGAACGCCGCCGAGGTCGCATCACAAACCGTGAGTCCTGCGCGATCGTCCGGAATCCACTCGCCGTGCGGCAGCTTTACCCCGGAGGTCGTCCCGTTCCACACGAACACCACATCATGTGCAAAATTGACAGTCTTCAAATCCGGCAGCTCGCCGTAGGCCGCCTCAAAAACCCGCGTCTGTGGCAGACGCAGGCTCTCCGTGATATCGGTGACCCACTCACTGCCAAAACTTTCCCACGCCAGCACATCGACCGGGCGCGGTCCGAGCAGATTCCACAGCGCGATCTCAACCGCCCCGGTATCCGAGCCGGCCACGATGCCAATTCGATAATCTGCCGGCACGCCAAGGACCGCTCGCGTGCGATCAATTGCGTCCTTAAGGCGGGCTTTGCCTTCTTTTGAGCGATGGGAACGTCCCACCAGCGCCGCATTCAACGCTGACGGGGTCCAACCGGGACGTTTCGGGCAAGGCCCGGACGAAAAACAGGGATTCCCTGGCCTCGCCGCGGGTTTCTGCATCACTCCACTCATGCTTTCACCGTGCGCTGATAGGTCGAGGCGGCATTCTACTGGGGCATGAGGTGAAAGCAATCGCAGTGCGGCAAAACGGGCACTGATGTTGGGTTACGCTGCGCTAACCCAACCTACGAAAACTGAAGAGGGATAAAACGCACCCCGCGACGAAACGGCGAGCATCAAGCCCCCCGCTCAGCGCGCCGAGAAGCGCGATCCGGCGGTCGACTCCAGCGAATCCAGGGTGCCGATGTTCTCGCCGAGCAACCGCCGCATATCTTCAACCTGTTTGTACACCGCGTTCGCTGCCTGGAGTTTTTCTTCCATCTGTTTGCGCGTGGCCTGAAGTTGCGCTTTCTGCTGACTGATCTTGGTCGCCAGCGTCATCAGCTTCTGATAATTGTCGCGTAACACCTGATCTTTTTTTGCGTAGTGCGTGGCGTAGCGTTGTTTGAGATCGGCATCGCGCTTACGCAATGCCACTTGGGCTTGCTGTTGCAGATGCTTGATTTTTTCCTGGTAGCGGCGCTCAGTTTCGAGCGAGCGTTCCATTAAGTTCGCTTCGACATAATTGCGCACCCGCTGCTCCAAGTCGTGCACCATCTCGGCGACGGGATCGGCGGCCATGGTTGCAGGCGCTACTGCAACCGCTGGCATCGGTGGTGCGCGCGACGCGCCGGTGCCAGCGGCGGCTTCCAGCGCACCCAGATCGATAAATTCGCTGCCACTGTCGTCGAACCCAAATTCCTGCGCCTCATCGAGGCCGCCGGCAGCCTCTTGCTCAATGGCCTCCTTACGCGCATCGATATCCTCAAGTAAGCGGGCGAGGGCCTGTCCGGTATGAGTTTCCGCATAGGCCGCAGACGGCAACGGATGTTGCGATTTCGCGGCCTCGAATTCCTGCTGAGTGTAGAGCCGATCAGCACGTTCCAAGGTGTTCTCCACGTGGGAGTTCGGCAGCTGTGGTTTATCCATCGCAGTCCCTCGGGAGTTAGCGGGTGATCTGGAAAATTCGTTGCTGGATCCGGCGTGAGGCGCCGGGAATGAGACAACGTTGTTGGGTAGCACTCGGGTTGCCAACGGCGGTGTAAGCGAGGTCTCGCTGGTCAACGCCATCACAATCGACTGCTCCAGATAACGGACCTTGAATCCTCGCTCGGCGAGAATATAGGCCCCAACCGCGCTCAATGGCGGCTCGTCGCAGCACACGATATAGGTGTCCTCACGCGCCAGGCGTGCCGCCTGCACGCGGAGCGCATTGAGGGGAATATTGCGACTGTTGTGCAGCGGAGCCTTGGCGTACACCTCGGGATCGCCAATATCCAGCCAGCGCGCACCTTCGCGGGTCGCCGCCAGTGCCTCGGCGGTGGCGATGCCGTGGACCAGCGGGGTTCGAATCAGACGCTCGAAGTCGGCTTTGGATAACCGCAGCAAGCGCACGTCGGTCAGGGCTACCACCGAGGCATCGCGCGGTTGGCCCGAGATAACCGCCGCCTCGCCGAAGGTATCACCCGGCCGCAAATCCACTACGTGCACTTCCTGGCGCCCACCGCCGGCCCGCCGATTCACTTCACAATAGCCGCGTTCCAGCACATAGAAGTAGTCACCTGGGTCATCCTGTCGTAGCACGAAGTCGCCTGCGTGCAGGTCAACCGTCTCGAGCGCACCAAACAATTCTTGAATCGTGTCGTTCGGCAGGACTTGGAAGAGCGCAGAATCCATGATGCGCGACATCCAATCAGGAGGTGGCATTGCCGCGAGTTCACTCGCGGCAAGATCCTGCGCGGCGCCGGACAGGCGGGTCGCCTCAGTCACCCGTTCGAGTTCGATCCGGGGTATCGTCAGCACGGTGCACGGTGTCACAGTTCGAGCGGTATAACGGTTGGGACCAGCCGCCGCCAGCGGGCGGCGCGCAATGCGCTGGGAGGCGAGGACACGCTGCACAAGGCGACCGTTATCGAGTAAGTCGAGCTCGCCTTCCAACAGGTAATGGACCAACCCGTCATCCGCGTTGCGTACCAAGACGACCTGTCCGACGGCGAGGGATTTAACGGTGGCGCGGGCGCGCAAGCGTTGTTGTGCGTCCGTTGCCAAGCGGTTGATCGGGACCAGGTGTCGAAAAGCACTTTCGCGATCACGGGTATCGGCCATGTCTACGAGATCCTTGCGGCATGGGCAACGCTTGGGGTTGGTGCGCGCCACGGGTCTAATTATCGTGTTGCACTATAGCCACGTAAAGAAAACTCCGACAAGGCATTCACCGCCTTTCCAACGCTTGTTTACAACTCTGGTCAGGAATGGGTGAATTTGGCCAGCACCCGAGCCCTGCAGTGCCGCCACTCACCGGAGAAGCGACCTTCCTCAGGCGCCCTGCAAAAGATTTTTGCCGGTCTGATCGGGCCCGGACACCGCCGTGCTGCGTCGTTGCTGCCACAAGAGAAAGCACACAATCAGCACATTCAGCAAATTCCACCCAATACCGTTGACGAACGCCGCGGTGTAGGAGCCGCTCCAGTCGTAGATGGCGCCCGACATCCAACCGCCAAGTGCCATGCCGAATAAGGTGGCCATCATGACGATACCCACGCGCCCACCGGCTTCTGCGGCCGGAAAGTACTCCCGAATAATGATGGCGTAGGTCGGCACGATACCGCCTTGAAATAGGCCAAACAGACCCGATACCAAGTAAAGTGAGACCAGGCCCTCGGCGGGCAGGAACAGCAACAACGCAAAGCCCTGCATCGCGGCGCCGATCAGCAAGGTGCGCAAGCCACCAATTCGATCGGCGATAAAGCCGGAGGCGAGCCGACTGATCACGCCCAGGCCCAACATCAGCGACAGCATTTGAGCACCACGGGCGGGACCAAAGCCCAGATCGCTGCACAGCGCGACCAAGTGCACCTGCGGCATCGACATCGCGACGCAGCAGCTGATCCCGGCCACAAACAACAAGGCCGCTAAGGTATTCGGCGTCAGTCCTAAAGGTCGTGCAGCGGATGCGGCTTGCGCCGCGCTCGGCGTAACAGTCGTCCCCGGACGCAGCCGCCGCCGAAATATCAACGATAAGGGCAACATCGTGCACAGACAGAATAGTCCCAAGCCGAGATAGGTCCCACGCCAGCCGACTGTCGTCTGGTAATGCTGGACGATTGGCGGCCACAGCGCCCCAGCAACGTAATTCCCACAGGCACAAATCGCGACCGCAATCCCCCGTCGTCGCACAAACCAATGTGAAATATCCGCAATCAGCGGCGCAAAAGTGGCGGAACTGCCAAACAGCCCAATCAGTACGCCGTTAATCAGCGCAAATTCCCACAGGGTTTGTGCGCGGCTGGCGAGAATACAGCCCAGGCATAAGCTGCAGGCGGCGATAACGAGCGGGACGATAATGCCGAAGCGATCCATCAGACGGCCCATCAGCACGCCGCCAAGGCCAAAGCCGATCATGATCATCGTGAACGGCAGCGACGCGCTGCCGCGGTCCACCCCAAATTCAGTTTGAATGGTGGGCAACACCACCATCACCGCGTACATCCCGCACCCCGCTATCGTCATCATCAACAATGACGCCACCAGGCGCCACCAGGCATACGGGGATTCGAGGTCGCTTAAGGGCGTGCTTGAACTAAGCGGCATGGCGGACCCACGAGGCTGCTAGGGGCCCGCGACCTTAACGCAAATCGGCATCAGGCAATAGACGGACTAAGGGCCCTGGTCCTTGAGTTTCAGGCGGGTCGTTCTTCGTAATGGATAGCGACGAGCGTGTAGCACACCTCGCCGCGCGTGGTGCGCACCATAATTTGCTCATCCAGGGTATGTTTGAGCAGTGCCTGGGCAAGCGGCGCATCAATGCTGATGTACTCATCGCCCTGAGCAAGCTCGTCACTGCCCACAATGCGATGGCGTGCACGCGCGCCTGCGGCATCTTCCAGTTCAACCCATGCGCCAAAAAAACGCGCTCCTTGCTGACTGGCGCGCGCGCTACAATGGTGAGCTTGGGCATGCGTCGCTGGAGATAGCCTAAACGTCGATCGATCTCCCGCAATTCCTTCTTCCGGTAGATGTACTCAGCGTTCTCTGAGCGATCCCCTTCCGCCGCGGCCGCCGCGAGATGCTTAACGGTATCGACCCGCCGCACCCCCAGCCTTTGCAGTTCGGCTTCCAGTGCGCGATAACCCGTGGCGGTGATGTAAGGTGAGGAAACCGGGGCCGGTGCGCGCCAACGACTCATGACGCGCCGACGACTCGCAGCCGGCGGAAGCTATAGCTGGCCGCTGCACCGAGCGCCACCCAAAACAGAAAATTGCACACCAGCACCGCTTGCTGGAAGGTGCGTTCAAGCTCGTGCGGTACCAAGGAAGCGGCAGCCAGTGGCTGTGGTGCACCGACGAGATGCGGCACGCTCAAGCTGACCAGCCCGAGCGCTTTCAGCCACCAGGGATGTGCGAAGGAAATCAGGCCAAGCCCCAAAGCCGTTAAGCCCACCGTCAGCGCCCACCAGAGTTGTCGTTCGTTGAGCGCCGCCGCTGCGCTGCCAGGCAGTTCGGCAGGTAGCCCGAGACTGGGTGCGACGGTGGTCGCTAAGAATCCTCCGATTCCCCATGCGACGCCCTGCCGCCAAACTATCTGCTCACCCCGGACCAGCCATAACGCCATCAGTACCAGCGCAAAACCGATGCCGGTGAGCACGTCGCTGATCGCAGTCCCCAACCTGCGTTCCAGCAGGGAATGCGGATGCCAGGCAGCAGTCGATGCATGCTGCGCGGCTGGCGTTTCAAAAGTCTCAGCTTGAAGAATCAGCGGAACGGTCAGCACTTGATGCAACAAGGTGACCCACACGCCGGCCGCTAGGCCGGCCAAGACTGCCGCGAAGATGACCTTACGCAAGGCCTCCATCGGCTTTAACCTAGAAACGGCAGTTGGACGGCATGTGCAGTATGGCCCATGGGGTGAAGGGCAAGGCGCAAGGAGGAGGAATAGCTGGCTATTCCGACGAGTTGCAACACCGCCATGCGCGCCAGGGGACGTGCTGCGCGTGGCGTAGCGCGCGTCACCCGCGAGGTGACGTCGATAGGACGCGGAAACTCCAAATAGGCGATCCACTTTCTCACGTTGTTTAGCGGTCAACTGCCGTTTCTAGGTTCAGTGACAGGGGAAAATCTGCGAATGCCGGGTGTCGTGCGCGACATTGTGGAGTACTTCTATTTCTGAGAAACCGACTATCCATAACAGCCCCACGCCACAAAGTGCAGCGCCCACGGCGGCGAGTGTGTTCGCGCGACTGTCGACACCCACCGCGGCGCGCGGCTTGAGGGTCATAGTCGCCAGTGAATTTTTTGTCATGGCCTGGCCTCCCAGAAAATCGAATGCGTGGCAGTGAGTGTGCGACAGTATGTGTCGGCGAGAATAACCAGATTTTGCGGACACGCAAACTGGTTCAGACACATCCGCCGACGCGAACCTCGCCATGTGGCATGATTGGACCGGCGTGATTGGTCTTAACGCTTTGCGATGAACGCAGGTAACGAAGCATGCGAGTGAGTCTACAAACCTTGGTGTGGCTGGCCTGTCTCGGGTACCTACTGGCACCGCCGCTGGTACTCGCGGCGCCGCCGGTCACGCAATGCGGAACCTGTGCGACAGCCTTTGAGTGCGCCGAGGGACTGAGCTGCATCAGCGCGCGCTGCAAGACGCAAGCCCAATGCTGTTTGAATCAGGACTGTCCCAGTGGGCAAAGCTGTCAAGATCATCAATGCAGAGTCACCGGCGGGACCGTCGCCCAATGCGGCGAGTGCGCCACGTCTTTCCAGTGCGCCAACGATCTCACCTGCAGCAGCGCGCGCTGCAAGAATGCAGATCAATGCTGCCTGGATCAGGATTGTCCGGCCGGCCAAAGCTGCCGCGATCACACCTGTAAAATCACCAGTGGCAATGTGGCGCAATGCGGCGAGTGCACGAACTCTTTTCAGTGCGCGAATGACCTCACCTGCAGCGGCGCGCGCTGCAAGGCGACCGACCAATGCTGCTTTAATCAGGATTGTCCGAGCGGACAGACCTGTCAGAAAAATCACTGCAAACGCTGAATCTACCAGGAGCCCCCCGATACCATGAGCGCAGGTCAACGTTTACCCGGCACCCCCGATCCGATGTTTCGCTGGCCTGGCGCACAGGGGGTCACCTTGGCGGGCGATGCCTGGGGCGATCCCAAGGGACCGCTGATCTTGCTGCAGCATGGCGGTGGCCAAACCCGCCACGCCTGGAAAAATGCGGGCGAAGCCCTCGGCGGTGCTGGCTATTATGCGATCGCCTTTGACGCGCGCGGGCATGGCGATTCGGATTGGGCACCGGACGGCCTCTACGGCCAGGACATCATGGTGGAGGATTTGTTGTGCCTGCTGCAAGCCTTGGGCCAGCAACGTGCGGTGCTGGTGGGGGCTTCAATGGGCGGTGGTACCAGTCTGGTCGCCGCCGGGGAAGATCATGTGGATGCGACAGCCCTGGTGTTAGTGGATATCGCGCCCCGGATTGAACCTGCGGGGGTGGAGAAAATCGGCGCGTTCATGCGCCAGCGTCCGGAAGGATTTGATTCGCTCGAGGAAGTCGCGGCCGCTATCGGCGCCTATCAACCGCACCGCTCACCGCCGCGCGATCTCGCGGGCTTGGCGAAAAATTTGCGGCTGGCCGAGAACGGTAAATATCGTTGGCACTGGGATCCGCGTTTCATGATCTTGCGGCGCGAGATGGATAAGCGCCAAGCCCGCTTAGAAGCCTGCGCGCGTGCCCTCAACCTGCCGGCCTTACTGGTGCGCGGGGGGCTATCCGATGTGCTGAGCGAAGAAGGTGCGCAAGATTTCCTCACGCTTTGCCCGCAGGCCGAATACGCGAACATTACGGGCGCCGGTCATATGGTGGCGGGCGACCGCAATGACGTCTTCGGCACTGCGGTCATTGAATTCCTGCAACGTAAGGTGCCAATTGGCGGTGAGCCCGTGCAGCCGGCGCACACGCCGAGTCCGCACCATGAGGGGCCGCCCGGAGATTTAATCGATATCCCCTGATACAGCGGGCGTTGATAGGCCATAGGTCGGATAAGCGTTAGCGCAATCCGACGCAATGTCGGCGGATGACGCCCTGCGGGCTTATCCGCCCTATAAATTTCCGTTGCTTCCAGAGCCTCATTCGTTATCGAACGGTCGTTTCAATAAAGCGTCGTGCGATAGTTCTCTTCGATATAGCTATCGACCGCAGCCACCAGCTCGGCCGCGGGCGCTTCATTCGCAGCAGCGGTTTGCTCAAGAATCATCTTGCCAAGCGACGGTAATTCTTCGCGATCACGCTGGCGTGCGGGATCCCACAATTGGCTGCGGGCAAGTGCCTTGGCACAATGCAGAAACGCTTCTTCCACCTGCACCTTGATGCCCACTTTGGGACGCTTCCCGTTTACTTCACAGCGCGCGAGGAGCGCGGGGTTATCCACCACCTGAGCCTGTCCGTTCACGCGCAACATATCCTCGAAACCCGGCACAAAGAACAACAGACCGACGTGCGGGTTCTCCAGAATGTTGAGCAGGGTGTCGTAGCGCGCGTTGCCCGGCCGCTCCGGCAGAAACAACGTGTGGTCATCCAGAACAAGCACAAAACCGGCAAGATCCCCGCGGGGTGAGACATCCGCCTTGCCCCGCGCGTTGGCCGTGCTAAGTGTTAAAAACGGTGAGCGCTCAATGAAGGCCCGGCTATATTTATCGAGCTCTGGGCGCGACTTGCGCTGGGCTAATTCAGCAGGCGAACCGAGTGCTGCGCGTAATTGTTCCGCGGTCGTAAAACGGGTTTCAGTGGGTGCTAGGGCCATCGAGATCTCTCCTTAACTGAGCGCTGTCTCAACCCATGGTCTGCGCTTTGTCGGGGCGAATCTTATAGATCACGCGGACTTCGGTCGGGCTGCGCCAGGGGTAGCTGTCCTGCCCCGTGTATTTTTTGGTGAGTGCGTCGATATGCGCGTCGGCGCCCTGCTCGGTGATTTCGACTACCCGGCCCATGATTTGCAGATAGCGATAAGCATTATCGGGATCGAGAATGGATAAAGAGACCTGGGCACGCGCCCGCATATTGCGGTCTTTGATGCGGCCTTTGGCCGAATTCACGACGACATGCGTACCATCGTAATTGAACCACACGGGGGTGACCTGCGGGCTACCATCCGCCATCACCGTCGCGAGATGCGCGAAGGTGGTTTTGGTGGTCAGCAAATCCTTGAATCCCTCGGGAATAACGCTCGACATAAAAGCCTCCGGTGCGGTGCTGGGAATGAGCACTGGAGGCTAGAGCTCCCCTCGCGTGACGTCAAGCGCTGACCACGCGATTACGCCCCGCGTGCTTGGCCGCATAGAGCGCGCGATCCGCACGTTCGAATAACGCCTCTAACGATTCACCGGCGGCCAGCTCGGCGACCCCGATAGACACCGTCACCGGCACGCGCTGCCCCTGATATTGGAAGGACGCCTGCTCCAGTTGTCGGCGAAGCTCCTCGCACACCTGCGCCGCTTGCTCGAGCGAAGTATCGGGAAACAGCGCGACAAACTCTTCACCACCAAAGCGCGCGAGTAAGTCGGTCGCCCGGGTGCGACGCTGGCACAACGCCGCTGCGTGCCGCAGCACCTTGTCACCGACCTTGTGACCAAAGGTGTCATTGATACGCTTGAAGAAATCGAGATCAAGCATCGCCATGGTGAGCGGCGCGTGGTTCCGGCGCGTGCGCATGAACTCGAGCTGCGCGCGCTCGTCATACGCTAACCGGTTCGGTAACTGAGTCAGCGTGTCGCGGTATGCTTTTTCCTGTTCGGCGAGCAATCCCTGGCGCAGCTTGTCGGATTCCTGTTCAAAGTTTTTGACCCGCCCCACCAGTTCAGTGATGGAATGCTCGTAGTCCGCCTGCTTGCCGCGTTGCGCTTCCACATAGGAGGTGATGGTCGCGCGAATCGAGCGCACCCGCGTATCGATCGTTTCCTTGAGTTCACTGACCCGCACCCCTCCATTAACCGCCTGATCGATCGCCGCCACTTCGGCGCCGAGCTCAGTCGTGAGGCGATCGGATGCCGTTTCCACCTCTTGGCTGCCACGCAGCGCATCCTTGAGATCGGCCTCGACCGAGTTCAGATGCAGCGTGGCTTTCTTCAAATATTCGCCGAGGCCGCGCAAATCCCGCCGCAGGAAGGCATAGAGATTATTCAAAAAGCTGCCCGTGTCGTGCACCGGATCATCGCTTTCGCCCTCGCTCAGGGCATCCCGTAGTTGGCCGGCGCGGCGCTCAAAGTCGGGCGGCAGCAAAAGCCAATCAAGCAGTGACGCCAGATGACTGGCCTGACTGCGTTTCTCGGAAGTCTTATCCGTCGCTGCGGGGAGCTTTGCGAAATCATTGAGCAGCGTCGCGAGCTGCGCGATCCACTGCGCTTCGTCGCTGCCTTCGCGGGCGCGTTCGCGCAGATGTTTGAGCGCGAATTCATGCGCAGGCGGCGCTTCAATTTGCGCGGTCAGGGCCTGCAACGCCGACCAACTGGAGGTCCCGTCCTCTACGCTGCGCAGGCAAAGCTCTGTGACCTGGCTAAGTAAGCCGGGGCTGAGCGGTGCGTCATCGGCACGCAACGCATTCAGCGCCTCGTCCAGCACCTGCCCGTCGCGCGCACCGCGCCCCTTGAAAGTTCCCAAGACCTTGCCCAAGGTTGTGCGCAGATCACGTTCGGTAGACTTGGCAGCATCGAACTCGCGACACAAATCGCGATATTTCGTGCGCCACTCGTTATCCGAGCGCACGGTGGAGGTGAGTTCTGGTACGGCCATGCAGGATTCCTTTTGTGTCCTGCTGAGTAGCGGCTGGTGCAGGTCGGGGCTTGAGTGTTGACGCGCAACTCACTCGTGCCGCCGTTTTTTTGAGGATAGAGCAAATTTTGATAGGGCGGAAAAGCGCAGCGCCTTCCG
>CAMATU010000074.1 GCA_945861225.1 Klebsiella pneumoniae | reverse complement strand
TCTCGCGGCATTCCCGAACGTGATTTTGATGAGCAGATTTTTTTCGGACGACAACTATCGCTGGTAACGTAAACCTGGGGAGAAAAGATATGAATGACGAGACTCGGCAGCAGTACTTGAAACTCGCCTTGCGCATTTTTGGCGCGTTCCTGGTGATTGGGATTTACCCGCTGATGAATTGGCTGTGGCCGGCCGGCTGGGCGTGGGAGCCGCGCCAGAGCGAATATGAGCAGATGATTGCCGGTATCTACGCGACGCTTGGCGTATTTTTATGGCTCGCTGCGCGCGATCCGGCAGCCAACTTAAGTCTTATCCGGTTCACCATCTGGTCGAGTGTGGTGCACGCAGGAATCATGGCGGCACAGGCGGGACACGACCATACCGAACATGCGAATTTGATCGGGGATGTCCCGGCATTGTTCGCGCTGGCTTTCATCTTATGGTGGTTGATGCCAAAAGGTCGCTCTTTAGCGTGATCGTCACCCTGCTCCTGCTAGGACTCGCGCTGCTGGCATTCGCCAGCGAATTCGCTACTTTGTCGGGAAGGTCTTGCAAGCGGCGCGTCTGATCCGCTGGCCTTCACCGCCGTGCGTCTCGGGCGCCGGATGTACCATCTGGTATCACGTGCTGCCGCGCCTGTCCGGTATGCTTGCGGCCCCTCTGCGGGCCGCGGTCATGGTCTGCTGTCGCTGCTCACCCGCGCCGAAGAATCGCACTGTGGTGCTGGACCGGCGCCATCGACGTGGTGCACGTTTATCTGAGCCCTCAGCTGCTGGCCAAGGTGTCGGCGGAAGCCATGGGCCGCGATGTCGTCGATGTCCGTCTGCGGGACGTGCTTAAAGCCCATGATCCAATCATCGCCAATGCCGCCAACGCAATTGCCGAAGAATCCATGCAGCAGGACATGGGCGGATAGCTCTATTCAGTCTGCAGTCCGTCACTCAACGACCTGCTGATTGCGGGCTTTCAGGGAGCAGCGAATGGCCGCAACTCGACACACCCGTATCCGCGGCAACAAGAATTGGATCGCGCTCGATTCCGGCGGCACGATGACCGATGCCGTGGTGGTGGATAGCGCGGGCAGACTTCAAACTGCATGGCTGGAACTTTAAAGAAGCGAAGCTCTCGCGCAGTGCCTATGTCCGTTTCACCAATCAGCTCTCGGACTTTGAAGTGCTGTGGCCGCGCACGCGACTCACTGGGCTCGCCGATGTGCAGGATCTCGTCGCGCGCTTCGAAAAAGTCTACACCACGATCTATTCGGTGCGCGACACGATGAAGTACATCGCCTCCAGCCCGGCGGTGCGCGACTTCGAGGAATTCGTGATCGGCTTGTACACCCCTGAGGGCGATGCTATCGCGCTCAGCACCGGCATCATGGTGCACGTGCATACCTTGTCCGAATTCATCAAATTCATGATTCGGAATGGTTACGAAGACGATCCAAAGATCCGCCCCGGCGATATCTTATAGAACAACGAAGCCTGGGCCGGCGGGGTGCGCACGCCGAACGTGATGACCTGCATCCCGGTGTTCCACGGCGATGAGTTGATCGCCTGGATCGGTGCGGTCACCCATGAGTTGGAATCCGGCACTCATGAAGGCCCGGGGATGTCGGTGTTCGCGCCGGACCGTTACGGCGAGGGCCTGCACATCAGTGCCGAGAAAGTCGGCGAGGATGATCATTTCCGGAAGGACTACCTGCTGCGCCTGAAGATGAATCTGCGCAATTCGAACTGGTGGAGCCTGGACGACAAATCGAAGCTCTCGGGCTGTCTGATGGTGCGCGAAGCGCTCGGCAAAATCATCAGTACCTACGGGCTCGATTACTACCAGCATGGCGTGCAGGAATTGATCGAGGAAGGGCGCCGCAATTTCATCAAGCGCGTGAAGACCACCATGGTGCCCGGCACTTATCGCGGCGTGACCCTGCCCGTGCACAAGCGCAGCCATGTGCAATACGTGCACCCGCTGGCCAAGGGCGATTTTATCGACTTCGTCTATAACCCTAGAAACGGCAGTTGACCGCTAAGGGACGTGAGAAAGTGCCTGACCTTTTTAAGGTTTTTGCTTCTCATAGGCTTCACCTGGTGGGTGAACCGCGCTACGGCGCGTGCAGCACGTCCCCTGACGCGCATGGCGGTGTTGCAACTCGTCGGAATAGCTCGCTATTCCTCCTCATTGCGCCTTGCCCTGCACGCCATGGGCCACACTGCGCGCGCCGTTCAACTGCCGTTTCTAGGATAACGAGATGACGGTGACCAGCGAAGGCCACTTCGAGCTGGATTTCGAGGGCAGTACGGGTTGGAGTTTTCATCCGTTCAACTGCGCAGTAGGTCTGATGAATGGCGGTTTCTGGATCACGCTCACCCAAGTGCTTTCCTACGATGGCCGAGTCAACGATGGTGCCTATCTCGCCGTGAAGCAGTATCTGCCGGAAGGCTCCATCGTTAACGCCAATTATGCGAAGTCGGCCGTAAAGAAGCCGAAAGCCACCGCTTGAGGAGTAATCGAAATGGCCGAAAAAGATAACGCAAGTCTGGACATCACCCGCGCACTGGTTAACCGCGAGTTGGCGTGGCCCGATCTACTGAAGTTGATGCGCCAGCCGAAATCACCCGCGCGCTGCGACGAAACGGACAAGGCTTTCCAGGAAAGAGTTCCTTGGAAGCAACCCATTTTATTGCCGTTGGGTGAGAACCTGTTTCTCGTGAACAAGCGAGGCCGCGCGATCATCAAGACCACCGCGGGCGCTGAGCTCGGCAAGTGGAATGAAAACTGGAAGATGAAATGCCGCATCATCGTGCGTCGCACGTGCGCGGATCTCGAAAAAATTTATCCACCCGAGCACCTGACCATCGACACCGAATTGGTCGAACTGCGCGAGTTCTACTGCCTGCTAAGCGGCACCCTGCTCGATGTTGATTGCGTGCCGCCCTGCTATCCGGTCGAGATCGATTTCACGCCTGATCTCGCCGCGTTCTATAAGGACTGGCTGGGGCGGCCACTGCCGGTGACTTTGTAGCGTGCCGCACCCATTCGGCGGATAACGTCCTACGGACTCATCCGCCCTACTCCAGATTCGCTATTTGCCCCCCGGCGCGGCGCGGATCACCAGTGCCGCACCCATAGCACCCATAGGGCGGATGAGCGGCGCAGCCGCGTTATCCGCCAACATTCGGCGGATAACGTCCTACGGACTCATCCGCCCTACTCCAGATTCGCTATTTGCTTCCCGGCGCGGCGCGGATCACCAGATTACGGATTTCAGTCATGTCTTCCATCGCGAACACCACGCCTTCGCGGCCAAGGCCGGAATCTTTCACGCCACCATAGGGCATGTTATCCACGCGATAGGACGGCACATCGCCGATCACCACGCCACCCACTTCGAGCAGGTCCCAGGCTTTCTGGGCCTTGTAGAGATCGCGCGTGAACACGCCGGCCTGCAAGCCGAAGCGGGAGTCATTCACTTGCTCAAGTGCCACATCGAAATCCTTGAAGCTGGATAACACTGCCACCGGACCGAAGGCTTCCTCGGTGCACACCTTCGCAGCTGCCGGCACGTTCTCAAGCAGAGTCGCTTCGAGCATCGCGCCTTGCCGGCCACCACCGCATAACAGAGTAGCGCCTGCCGCGACCGCTTCCTGGATCCAACGTTCGAGACGGAGCGCTTCGGATTCCGCGATCATCGGGCCGATGAACGTGGCTTCCTCTTTGGGATCTCCAGACTTAAGCGCGCGGGTTTTCTCGACCAGGCGTGCTTTAAGCGGTGCATAAATACTCTCGTGCACCAGGATACGTTGCACGGAGATGCAGCTCTGCCCGGATTGATAGAACGCGCCGAACACGATGCGCTCCACCGCATCTTCGAGATCCGCATCGTGATCGACGATCACGGCCGCATTGCCGCCGAGCTCAAGCACCACTTTCTTTTTGCCGGCGCGCGCTTTGAGATCCCAACCCACATCGGGTGAGCCGGTGAAGGACAGCAGCTTCAAGCGTTCGTCGGTCGTGAATAAATCCGCGCCATCGCGCGCGCAGGGCAGAATGGAAAACGCGCCTTCAGGTAACGGCGTTTCTGCGAGCACCTCGCCAATGATGAGTGCGCCGAGCGGCGTTCTGGAGGCCGGCTTCATCACGAACGGACAGCCTACCGCGAGTGCCGGTGCCACCTTGTGCGCGGCCAGGTTCAGCGGAAAATTGAAGGGCGAAATAAACGAACACGGCCCGATCGGCACCCGCTTCCACATCCCGCGATAGCCGCGCGCGCGCGGCGAAATATCCAGGGTTTGCAACGCGCCGTGCATGCGCACGGCTTCTTCGGCCGCAATGCGGAAGGTGTCGATGAGGCGGGTGACTTCACCGCGCGCATCGCGAATGGGTTTGCCCGCTTCCACGCACAGGATTTCGGCGAGCTCGTCAAAGCGCTCGCGAAAGCGCAGCACACAGTGGTTCAGGATCTCCTGGCGCTCGTAGGCGGCAAGTGCCGCCATCGCCGGCGCGGCCTTCACCGCGGCGGCAATGCCGCGATCGATCGCGGCGGCATCCGCCAGCGCAACCTGAGTGACGACTGCGCCGGAGTATTTATCGGTGACCGGCAAACTGCGCGCGACATCCACCGGCTTATTCGCGAGGTAGTACGGATAACGGGCTTTGATCACAGACATGGGGATCTCCGGGTTATGTCGCGCTTAGAGCGCGGCACTCAGGCGCTTGATATCGCGATTCAGGATCGCATCGTTCTCTGAGTAATCGACCGGACAGTCGATTAGATGCACGCCGTCGCTCTCCAGGCAGCGTGCGAGCAAGGGGCCGAGTTCGGCGGCACTGCCTACCCGATGCCCATGCCCGCCATAGCTCTCCACATAGCGCACAAAATCGGGATTGCCGTATGTCAGGCCAAAATCAGCGAGACCCATATTGGCCTGCTTCCACCGAATCATGCCGTAGGCATTGTCGCGCAGCACCAGGATCACCAGTTGCATGCCTAACCGAACAGCCGTTTCGAGTTCCTGGCTGTTCATCATGAAGCCGCCATCACCACAGATGGCCATTACTTTGCGCTTGGGATAGACCATCCGCGCGGCCATTGCGGAAGGCAGTCCGGCGCCCATCGTGGCGAGCGCGTTATCGAGCAGCACCGAGTTCGGCACATGCGCCTTGTAGTTACGCGCGAACCAGATTTTATACACGCCATTGTCGAGCGCGATGATGCCATCGGAGGGCATCGCCTTGCGCACCTCAGCGACGAGGCGCTGCGGATAGATCGGGAAGCGCCCATCATCCGCGCCGACCAGCAGGTTCGCTTCGGCGGCACTTCGAATCGTCGCAACCCGGCTGAAATCCCAGGTCTTCTGCGGCGTGATCGTCTGTTTGATCTGCCAGATGGCGTTCGCGATATCGCCAATCACCTCGATTTGCGGGAAGTAGACTGGATCGACTTCAGCCGAACGGAAATTGATGTGGATGACCTCGGTGCCGCCGGGCTTCATGAAGAAGGGCGGCTTCTCGATTACGTCGTGACCGACATTCACGATGACGTCTGCCGCTTCTATCGCGCGGTGCACGAAATCGCCGGCGGAGAGCGCCGCGTTACCGACGAACTGCGGATGGCGCTCGTCGATCACTCCTTTGCCGAGTTGGGTGGTCACAAACGGCAGGCCGGTATGTTCGATGAATTCCAGCAGCATACGCGAGGTGATCTTGCGATTCGCGCCTGCGCCCACGATCAGAATGGGTGTACGCGCCTGCTCAATTTTATTCACCGCCGCGCGGATGGCTTTCTCTTCCGGCACTGCGCGGCGCGCGATGCTGCGCGGGATCGGCATCGTGTCCGTGTCTTCTTCGGCGATATCTTCGGGGAACTCCAGATGCACGGCACCGGGTTTTTCTTCCTCCGCGAGGCGGAACGATTCACGCACTCGGGAGGCGATGTTGTCCGCCGAGGCGATTTGGTGGGTGTACTTGGTAATCGGCCGCATCATGTCGACCACGTCGATGATCTGGAATCGCCCCTGCTTCGAGGATTTGATCGGCTTCTGGCCGGTGATCATCATCATCGGCATGCCGCCCAGCTGCGCGTAAGCCGCCGCCGTCACGAAATTGGTCGCCCCTGGCCCGAGGGTTGCCAGGCACACTCCGGTGTGGCCGGTGAGGCGACCGTAAGTTGCTGCCATGAAACCCGCCGCCTGTTCGTGGCGGGTCAGGATTAAGCGGATTTGCGTCGAACGAGACAGGGAATCCAGAAACGCGAGGTTCTCTTCGCCTGGAATACCAAAGATATATTCAACGCCCTCCAGCTCAAGCGCCTTGATGAATAGGTCGGATGCGTTCATTTTATGCTTTCACCCATGATTGAGAGGCGGCGCTTGGGGCGATGTCGCCGAGGCGCGCCTAAACAAAAGACGTTTTCGCTTTATCAGAGTTTGATTATGTCTGAAATTCCCGGTATGCCAAGCACAGCAGAGGACACCAACGCTGCTGACGGGTTGCTAGAGTCTCTTAGCGGCCCGGCCCGTGCAGAGCTGTTGGCCATCGCGCGCCCGGTGTCATTTTCGAAAGATGCGGTGCTCCTGCGCCAGGGCACGCCCACGCGCGGCGCCTACCTGCTGCGCAGTGGCACGGTGGAAGTGAGTGTACGCCTGCCCGGCGGTGAAGCACTCGCAGTGGCGGAGATCCCCGCTGGTGGCGTGCTCGGCGAGATGGCGTTGCTCGAACGTGGCACCTGCTCGGCGACGGTCACCGCGGGCACGCCGGTTGCAGCGCTCTTCATCCCCCGCGAAGAATTCCGCCTGTTGGTGGCCAGACACAGCACCGCCGCGATCACCCTGCAGCACACGGTAACGCGCAATCTGTGCGCCAAACTCGCGACCTTGAACGCACGCCTGCTGGCGTATCCGGCGCCGGAAGATGCGCCGTATCATCCGCCTCTGTCGATCGATCCGTTGACCGACTGGCCGCGACTCCACAGCACAAGCTTCGACTACCAGGCGTTCCTGCCCGCGTTGCCGTTCTTTGCGGAGTGGGAAGCAGAGGCGATTGAGGAATTGCTAGCGCATACGCAGTTGCTCGAGCTGCCGCGCGGTCAGGCACTGTTCTATGAAGGCATGCCAGCCACCGCCTGTTACATTACAGTGCGCGGAGCCGTTGAAGTGCAAGCCGCAACCGCCCTGTTTGCGGTGGGTGAGGAGCGTCTGCAACACCTCAGACGTCTGGCGATCCTCGGCCCAGGGCATCTCCTCGGTTACCGCAGCCTGCTCGATGTTGAGCCCGAGCCGCAGAGTGTGCGGGCCCGCGCGCGCGAAACCACCCTGCTGCTGGAACTGCCGCGACCGGCATTCTTAGCGCTTTACCAGGGCACCACGCAGGCGGCCCTGCGCTTGCAGGCGACAGTCCACGCCGAGCTGTTACAGTCTATGGCGCATACCAATGTGACATTATCACGGTTGGTCAATTTAGCGCGCCTGCATACTGCGCGACGTGCGGATCTTGAAGCCGCGCTGGTGGAGCAGGCGGCTTATGCGAGTTGATTCAATCGAGCAAATAAGTCTGCAGCGCAGGCCTGCCATCCACCCTATCCGCGATCAACATGCCGTATTCCGGCACCTCCACCCAGCTGGTGGTATCGCGGGTGAGCGGTTCGGAGGCGATGATGACGGCGTTCGCGGAGGAGCCGCCGCGCATGGACCATTCGCCGGCGTGCAGGCCGTATTGATGTCCGACCGTGTACCACAAGCTGAGATAGCTGAGATTCGCTTCGTGCACGCGTGTGGGATCGCTGGTTGCATAGCATCCGAAATCGAAACAGTAGCGGACGGCGACGATTTGATGGCCGGTCGCGATGAAGAGATTGACCGACGAAGAAGTCGTAATCCTTAAGTGCGCGCGGACCTCGCGCAGAATTTTCAAGGTCTTGCGCACCGCCTCGGCAATCTCGTTCGATTCGAAACGGCGGGTAAGTTCAATGTCGCCTTCGAACTGCGAGACCAGCAGCGCATAGATCCATTCACTGTCGGTGGTGCCGCGAATCTGTGCCAAATACGCGGGCTTCACCAACGTTGCGAGCAGCGGCTTCATGTCGTTCACTCTTGCGAGATCGCCGTTGTGGGCCAAAGCCAGCGGGACATTTTCAAACTGGAACGGATGCACATTCTGCAGCGAGATATCGACCCCCGTGTGGTAGGCGACGCCCCGCACATGTGCGAGCAGACAATCGGTCTCCACTTTCTCAGCGAGATTCTTGAGATTGCGATCGAACACCGGCAGGGTGGTCACCCCATAGGAAAAAGGTTTCGCGGCAGCATGCGAGCCAACCGACCAGGCGCGCATGCCAAAACCGGCCAGGTTCAGCATGTGCAGCATCTTCGGCATGTAGCTTTGGCGGATCAACGCGGAATCGGGCTGAAACAGCAGGTGATCCAGCAATACGGGCTGGCCTAGATAGAGCAGGGCGCGACACATAGGTTAATAGCACTCCTGGGCTTATGCGCGTTATCCGCGCCGCGATTCAAGCCCGCGGCGGCGTCCAACTTCCTTCGACTGCCGACACCCCGTTCATGAAATTCGACAGCAGCATCGTGGGCTCGCCGATTTTCAAATCGGGCATGCGGGTGGCGAACACGCGCCCGGGCAATTGCTTGAACACGAGTTCGCAGAGATCGCCCTTCCCGAGCGAGACCACTTCGTCGATGACTTTGGTTGCCATCTCCCGAATCTGCTGCTCCATGCGCCGAATGTTGCGCGGACTGCGTGATCCCGCGCAGCGCCTTATGGCGCGGGTCATCCATAACGATGAAAGAGATGGCGCTGAGATCGATGTGGTCGGTGGCAGTGCTCACGGAGGTGCTCTAAAAACTGTCCAAGGCCTCAAGATCGTCAATCGCATGCGTCATGCGCCGAATAAACTCAAGAGAAGTGTCCGGCGGCTGCATGCGCGGCGCTTCTGGAGGCTGGCCCAGAGTGCCAGTCCACCACGCGAGCGCAGAGAACAATTGTTGACGATAGATTTTCCAGGCCGCATCAAAACTCGGTGCCGGCGCGCCGCACTCGCGAAGTTTCTCCAAATAGCACTCGATCAACTCGCGTTCGAAGCGCCGGCGATCTTCGGGCTGGAAGGCCGTGGAAATCGCGTAGGCGACGTCGCGGCCCCAATTGCCTTTGCAGCTGCACTGCCAGTCGTTAAGGCCCATGGTGTCATTCGCCGCGACATACCAGTTTTTGAGATGGACATCGGAATGCACCAGGGTGCGCGGCAGGCTGCTGTGCGCGGCGACGCAGGCCAGGGTTGCGGGCCAGATTTCCGCCTGGCGCTTAAACAAGCGCGGCGGAATGACCGCCTCCGCGTCGCTGAAGCCGCGTGCGCAGGCGGGACCGAAGCCAGCCAGTTCCACGGTGGCTTTAAAATAGTCTTCCCAGTTATTGAAACCCGTGAGCGCGGTGAGCTTTGCCGGTCGCGCGTAGTACTCGCCGTGCAAACGCGCGAGCAGTGTCATCTGGCTTTTGCCGCGGGCAAGCGTCATCGGTAAATCAATGGGACAGAACTCCACCGAGCCCTGCATATCGCGCATCACGATGATGGAATTGAAGCTGCGTGGGTCGTGCTTGGCGAAATAAGCGACCGGCGCTTCGATCGGCAGGGTTGGTCGCACCAGGTTATAGAAATTCGCCTCCGCCGCGATGCCGTTATTCATGCCGAGGATGTAGCGATTCTCCAGTTGCTGCGAACCCTTGCAGAACACGCTGCGTGGCCATTCAGCAGGTGCGTTCCCGGCATACTGCAGGTGAATGCGGCGCCGGCTTGAAGTGCCCTCGTCCTTGGCGCCCAGGGTAAAACCCGTAACTTGGATTCCAGGATGCGCACTGCGCAGAATCGCAGTCAACCAGGTGGGGGTGATCGCTTCATATGAGAGTGGAATGTCATTGGTATCGGTTGGAATCTTGTTCGCGCGCTGTTCGGCGTGGAACAGGGCGGTGATCTCGGCGAAGGAAGTGCTCATTGAATACCAACTTTCTATGCATGGCGGGCGCGAGTGCACCCGGAAAATGAAGGCAAACCAGAGGACTCAGGCCGTGGCGACACTCGGCGCATTGCGTTGGTCGTCTGCGGGAAACCAGTCGGGCCAGCCTGCTGCGAGATTTTGCTGCCGCGCCAGCACGCGCTCCTCGCTGCTTGCCAGGCGCAGATCCCATTCCTTTAAGGCTTTCTTGATGATGAAGTGATGCCATACCGGTGGCATCAATGCGGTGAGAAAGCACAAAAAAACGTTCGGCATTCTGATCGCTGCCGCATCTGGTTTCAGCCTGTAGTACGGAATGTATGAGTCGAGATGGTGATCCGCATGGTTGGTGATTTCGAATGCCACGGGCCGCGTGAAGTAGCCCAGGTGATTCCACAGGTGGCGCCGTGCGACCGGCTTGCCATCCACCCGCACGATCCCATAGTGCTGAAAATAATTGAACGACTCGACCCAGAAGCGCGCAATGACCATGGACGTCAGACAGACCGCGACTGCCGGCCAACCGCCGAGCTGATAGGCCAGGGTGTGAAAAATGAGCTGCGCCAGCAGCGCTTTCCACAGGCGGTGCTGTAGCGACCAACGTCCCTTGCCGCGCTTTTCCAACGCATCGCTTTCGATGCGCCACGAGAGCAAGGTACTTACGACAACGGCATTGGGCGTGAAGGAATACAGCGAGGCACCGCGCGGCGCCGTGTCGGAGTCCTTGCTCGTCCCCACATCGATGTGATGCCCGACGGTGTGCCCGATATTTCGCGCGCAGTCGAGATAACAGACTTGGAAGTAGGTGCCGACGAACTGCGGCAGCCAGCCGCGTTGATGATAGAGTTCGTGCGAAGGCGGTACGAACGCAATCACCGACATCCACGCCACACTGATAATCGCACCAACGAGGCTAGCGCCGGTGAGGTAACCCTGGCCCACACTCCACGCCAGCAACAGAATCAGCGCCGGGCCGCTGACCGTGCACAGCCAGACCGGAATATTCGCGAGGGTGCGATTGGTGATGCGGCGTTCTGCCAGATCGTCCGGCAATAGCGCATCGGCGACCGCCAGGATAAACAACGTTGAGAGCCCAAGCCATGCCCAGGGCCCGCCACGGACCACGCCGTACGCCGTCAACAGTTGCAGGCCAAAGGTCAGATAGTAACGTGCATAATCCAGAAACATGGTGTTACTCCTCGAGCGAACTGCGGGCCTTGGACTAACTGGTTCAACGCGTGGCGGCTAATTTGGGCTTTGGGGACTTTTTAACGTCCTTAAACAGATCTCTGCCGATCAGATACTTCATTATTTCGATCGAGCCGCCCGCAATTTTTACCACGCGCGCATCGGCGTAGGCACGGGCAATCGGGTATTCCCACATATAGCCCCAGCCACCAAAGAGCTGCAGGCATTCATCGACAGTCTTGCAATGCAGATTGCTGAGAAACATTTTGGCCATCGCGGCATCGATCGGATCGAGCTCGCCCTTCATGAATAATTCAATGCAGCGATCGGTCAGCAGGCGGCCGGCCACAGATTCTGTTTTGAGTTCGGCCAGCTTGAATTGCGTATTCTGGAAGTCCGCAATCGTCTGACCAAAGGCCTCGCGCTGGGCGGTGTACTCCACTGTCCATTCGATAACCGTTTCGATCACGGTTGCACTGCGGATCGCCTGCGCCAGACGTTCCTGCGCGAGCTTGGTCATCATCAGGCCGAAGCCTTGGCCTTCACCGCCTAACATGTTGGTGGCCGGCACGCGTACATTGTCGAAGAAGAGTTCGGAGGTGTCCTGAGCTTTCATGCCGAGTTTGTCGAGATTCTTGCCGCGCTTGAAACCTGGTCGGTCACCTTCGACTAAAAACAACGTGATGCCCTTGGCACCGGCGGCACTATCCGTTTTAGTGGCGAGCACGATCAGGTCGCAGAGCTGGCCGTTGGAGATGAAAACTTTTTGGCCATTGATAATGAAGTCATCACCGTCGCGCGTCGCCCGCGTGCGAATGTTCTTCAGATCGCTGCCGGCGTGCGGTTCGGTCATGCCCAGGGAGCCGATTACCTCACCGGTCACCATCTTCGGCAGCCATTGCCGCTTCTGTTCTTCGCTGCCGAAAGATCGGAGATAGGTGGTCACCAAATCGGTATGGACCATGAAGCCCGGCCCGGTGAACCCGCCGCGCGCCATTTCCTCGAAGACGACAACATCGTAAAGGTAATCCGCGCCGGCGCCGCCGTACTCTTCGGGCATCGAACAGCACAGCAGGCCGGCCGCCCCCGCCTTGTGCCAGAGTTCACGCGGTACCACGCCATCGTTTTCCCACTGGGCGTGAAACGGCGCGATTTCCTTTTCGATGAAACGGCGCACGGTGTCCCGAAAAAGGGTGTGGTCGGGGGTGAACAGCGTGCGCGGAATCATGCTCAGATATCCATTTTGGGAGGAGGTATTTTAGACTATCGTACGCATGCGTACCATTGTTGAAAGAGGTCCGTCGTTGCGAGTGCCGTAGGGCGGAAAAGCGCAGCGCCTTCCGCCGCATGCAGACGAGGGCTCTGGTAATACCAATCGCAACCTAAGACCCTGGCCTCGCGTTTGCAGCGAGGTACAAGGTCGGGCTCGCGCTATGCGGCCTGCAATTGATGCCGCCTATATGGCGGAAGGCGCTGCGCTTTTCCGCCCTATTGACTATTGACTGAGAGATTTGGGTCTTTTTCGACTAACCCACCCCTTCAGTCTCCGTCCTCCCCCAAACTTCCGTTCACCATTTTGAGCAAATTGGCTTTAATCAACCGTAAGGCCTGGGCAGTTGCTTTGACATCCCGGGTGTTGACCCCTTGTAAGATTTCCGCATTGGTAGCGGCGGCAAGCTTGCGCATACGCGCGACCACTTTGCGCCCTTCGGGCGTGAGGAAGATGCGCTTAACGCGGCGATCTGCTGCATCTGCCCGCCGCTCCACGAGACCCGTCACTTCCAGCCGATCGACCAAACCGCCCAATGCCACCTTGCCGAGATCGAGCTGGTTGGCCAGATCCGACTGGGGCATACCATCCTTGCGCGAAAGATAGGCGATCACCCACGCCTGGGAGCGGGTCACGCCGAGTGGCTTGAGCGCCGTGTCATACACAATGCGGCGCAGGCGCGAGGCATCGTGAATATAAAATCCGAGCCGAATGGCCCAGTCTTCATCACTTCCCTCGTTGGGCGCGAGCGCACGCGCTAATTGCACGGTGTTTTCGACCATCCACTCATCCTGCTTTGCGTGACTTTCGTCACGCGACTTTAATCGGAAATTCTCGTGATTGTAGTACTCTAGCTTACGATATGCTTGCGGCTTAATGTCACTTTGTCTGCGCCGTTGATTGCCAGGAACGAAGCCATGCCCCGACGCACGATTTGCGACGATACGCACGAACTCTTCAGGAAACGTCGTTTACTGGTTCGTCATCGCCGACCTTCAGCGTGCATTCGGATATCGTCTCGCACTACATACTGAAATATGCCACGCCAGAGAATCGTGAAAAATGGTCACCGCGCATGGCCGACGGCACTGCCATCGCCGCCATCTGCATGACGGAGCCGGACGGCGGCAGCGATTTGCAGCGGATCAGGACCACCGCGCGACGCGAGGGTGATGAATATCGCATCAACGGTTGGAAAACCTTCATTACCAATGGCGTGGTGGCAGACTTTAGCGCGTAGGTTGGGGTGAGCAGCGCGAACCCCACCATTGCGTAGGCAAGTACAGATTCGCGATCTAAGCGCGAACGGGCGGAGGCTAGGTGTTGGGGTTCGCTGCGCTCACCCCAACCTACAAATTTCCTTGGTCTCTGCTTATGCCACGGACCGCTCATGCTGCGCCCAGTACGGCGCGCGCAGTTCCTTTTTCGCGACCTTGCCACTGCCCGTCATCGGAAAGCTGGTCAAGAAATCGATCGACTTCGGCAGCTTGTAACCGGCCAAGCGACTCCGACAGTGCTCGATCAGCTCTGCCTCAGAAATGGCGGTGTCCGCGATCAGAACCACACAAGCCTTGACCGCTTCACCCCAGCGCTCATCCGGCACGCCAACGACTGCGGCGGCGGCCACTGCAGGGTGCGTCGATAATACTGATTCAATTTCGGTGGAATAGATGTTCTCGCCGCCGGAGACGATCATGTCCTTCAGGCGATCATGAATGTAGTAGAGACCTTCCGCGTCCCGAATCGCAATATCGCCGCTGTGATACCAGCCCCGCACAAACACTTCGTTGGTCCATTTCTGTTTGTTCCAGTAACCGCTGGCGAGCGACGGCGAGCGGATCAGAAGTTCGCCCGGCTCGCCGATGGCTGCGTCATTGCCTTGCGCATCGACTACACGCAGCTCAATCAGCGGCAAAGGTTTGCCGCAGGACTTCAGCTTCTGTTCGTTCGCTAAATCATGTTCGGCTGGTCGCAGCAGCGTGACGGCGCCAGAGGTCTCGGTCGCGCCACAGAACTGCATAAACTCGCACGGCATACGCGCAATGGCACGCTTAATAAGCCCGAGCGAAATGGGTGAACCGGCATACATGGTCAGGCGCAGCGAGCTGAAGTCTGCGTCTGCCGCATGCGGATGGTCGAGCAGCATTTGAATCATGGCGGGTGCAAAGGCAGTGATCGTGGGGCGTAAGTTGCCGATGGTGTGCAGCACTGCGGCAGGATCGAACTGCCGCTCGATCACCACCGCCATGCCGTTGTACAGCGACTGCAGAGATAAGCCGATGGCGAGCAGATGAAAATTCGGCAGCGCGACCAGGAAGCGATCCTCCGCGTGCCAGGCGAGTGCTGGCTCGAAGTGTTCGCACAACCGCATGTGATTCAGATTGTCGTGGGTAATCACCACTCCCTTGGGATCTCCCGTCGTACCCGAGGTATAAAGCTGAATCGCACCGGCATCCATCCCGACCACCGGCAACGTCCGTTCGGTGTAATGGCTGAGCCAGATCCGAAACGGATTGGCCGCCCCGCGGCTCGGGTCGACTTCACAGGTTGGCAGGTCAAATCCCAGCTCCGCCAGCATGTCCTGCCACAGCGCTTGAAACTCGGTTTCGACGAAGGCAAACTTCGCCTGCACATCGACCAACACATTTTTGAGTTCGGGTTTGGATAACCGCCAATTGAGCGGACAGAAACAGCCGCCCTGCTTAACCGTGCCGAATAGCGTGATGAAATAGTCGTCTGAGTTCTTGCCGAAATACACCACGCGATCGCCCACCCCAAGACCGCGCGAACCCAAGCCACAGGCGGTGAGATTCGCGAGGTGCTCAAGCTCGCCATAGGTGGTCTCGCGTCCGGCATAGCACAGCGCTGTTCGCGCAGGCGCACTTCGCGCGAAGTGCGCGGGATAGTCGCCAAGCGTGCGAATTTCTTTATAGAGCCACATGGTCTTCTTTCAGCGTCCGTTAAATGCCGGTTTCTCTTTTGCGAGCACCGCGTGGAGTGCGCGCCACGCATCCTCAGTGCGCGTACAACGCGCGATCGCCTGCGCCTCATCCTCCAGCTGGGTTTCCAGGGTCTGCTCGAAGCCCGTTTGGATCAACCGCCTGATCTCGCCATAGGCGCGGGTTGCGCCATGCGCGAGCTCAGCGGCGAGCGCTCGCGAAGTGCTGCGTAATGCCGTCTCATCCGCGACTATGTCGCCGACGAGGCCATAATTTAAGGCCTCTGCCGCGCTCCACATCCGATTACGCAACAGAAAATCCAACGCGCGCTGGCTGCCCACGCGGCGTGGCAGGAAGTAACTGGTGCCGCAATCACAACTGAAGCCGATGCCGGTGAATGCCGCATAAAAACGCGTTTCAGCAGTGGCAAGCGCAAAATCCGCCGCCGCCGTAAATGCGACAGCACCGCCTGTCACAAGTCCGTGCAATGCAATCACCACCGGCGCATCCATGCGCGCCAAGCGCACCACACCGGCATTGAGATCTGCGGTCATGGCCTTGGTCAACGCCGGCAGCGACGCGCGATCGCGAACAAAAGTTTTGAGATCGCCACCGACACTGAAATTCTTGCCGCGCGCTTCGATCAACACCGCGCGAATTGCGGGGTTCTCATCACACTCTATCGCGAGCAGCTTCAACTCGCGACAGAAAGCCTCGTCTATCGGATTGCCGCGCGCCGGCTGATTCAGGGTGATCACCGCCACCGCGTCTGCCACGCAAAATTCAAATGCCTGGGGATTCATGGAGCTTGCCTATTAGAGAGCGCGTGAGGTGCGCGAGTCGCTTTAGTACGCACGTGTACGATATGGGATATTGCCGCTAGAATCCAGCCTCAACTCTCGCCAGAGATCGCGCTTTGGGTCTACTTAACAAGCTCTTCGGGCCTCGTACGCATACGGTCACTGCGCAGCCATCGGGGCGCCAGTTCGTGGTCAATTCCGGACAGTCGATCCTCAAGGCGGCGCTAGCGCAGGGTATCGCGTTTCCGCACAGCTGCACCGTTGGTACCTGCGGATCTTGCAAGTGCAAATTGCGCTCGGGAAAAATTCGTGAGATCGCGAACTTCGCCTACGTGCTCAACGCAGACGAGCTGCGCGCGGGCATCATCCTGGCGTGTCAGGCCGCAGCCAAAACCGATGTGACCTTGGAAGTGCCCAATCTTTCAGCTAAGCGACTGCAGCCAGCTACGGATTTTGTCGGCACCCTGACTGCGCTGCGCGATCTCACGCATGACATCAAACGTTACACCTTGACCCTGGACCGACCGCTGCGCTTCGATGCTGGCCAATATGTGCAGTTGAGTACACCGGAAGTCTGGGGCGCACGTGCGTACTCGTTGGCGGTCCCGCCGCTGCCGGAAGGGAATCTGGAGATTTCATTTTTCATCCGCCAGGTACCAGGCGGTGCGTTCACGGATTGGTTGTTCACTGGCGCGTCGCTCGGCAAGGCTTTCAAGGTGCACGGCCCGGCGGGCAACTTCTGGTTGCGCGAGAGTCGCGCACCGTTTATCTGCATTGCCGGTGGCAGCGGGCTGGCACCGCTGATGGCGATTTTGCAGCATGCCGTAGCGCGCCAGATTGGCCGGCCCTGCGTTGTGTTGTTCGGCGCGCGAACGGCAGCGGATCTCTATGGGCTGGACGAGATCGCGGAGATCAAGAAGCAGTGGAACGGCGCCTTCGTTTTTATTCCGGTGTTATCGAATGAAGCGCCAGGCAACGCCTGGACCGGTGAGCGCGGACTGGTCACTGAACGCATCGCCGCGCACGTACAAGATTTAGCAGGCGGAGACTCGGAAGCCTATCTCTGCGGACCCCCGCCGATGATCGATGCCGCGCTACCGCGCCTTGCCGAACTGGGCTTCCAACCGGCGAACATTCACTGCGATAAATTTCTGGATGGCAGTCATGGCTTGCAGCGGCAGGATTGAACAAAAATTGAATGCTTAGGGCCCGTGCCAAAATTACTTGACGAATAGCATATAGGCGATCAGGCTCTCGTTTCATGAAAACCGAAAAGCAGATCCGAGCACAGTATCGTTTAATCCGTGGCGCATTGGATGAACGCGGTCGCCGCGAGTGGGCAGCCTCGG
>CAMATU010000073.1 GCA_945861225.1 Klebsiella pneumoniae | reverse complement strand
GGCCACATTAATCGCGAATGCAAGGAAATGCTTATTGCTCACGCGTTTGTCAACTTCGACGTTAAGCGCGTAGTCCTGCAGACCGATGCCTTGAATCTTCGCTCACGCCGCGCGATCGAGAAACTCGGCGCCCAGCTCGACGGAATACTGCGGGAAGACAAAGTCGTCTGGGATGGGCGCCTTCGATCGTCGGCGGTTTACAGCATTCTGCACCGTGAGTGGTGTGGCGCCGCTTTGCCCTCACTTGCGTGAGCGTCATCAAGGTCAAGGTGAAACCCAATGCACGCACCAGCGAGTTGCAGGTGCAGGACGATGGCACCTGGCTCGCCTGTGTCAAAGCGCCACCTGCCGATGGCCTGGCGAACGCAGAAATGATTGCGTTATGCGCGCGGAAATTCCAGGTGCCGAAGCGGCAGGTTACGATCAAGAGCGGTGCCGGCAGTCGCCTCAAGCGGGTGGAGATAGAGGGCATCGAAATTTAAGCGCGGCGCCCGCCGCGATGCCTTATAGTGCGGGGCCCCTCCTCGTAGAGTCTGCCCACGCCATGCAACGCTTCCAGCTTGGACATGCGGCCGGTGGCAGCGCCGATGAACTCCTGGCACGCTGCCTTGCCACAATCGGCACTATCGATCCTGCCGCGAATTTTGGTTTCGTTTACGCGACTGATGTGCTGGTGCCCGACCTCACGCGGGTGGTCGCGGAATTGCAGCGGAAAACCGGCATCACGCAGTGGACCGGCACCACGGGCTTGGGGATCTGTGCGACTGCGCAGGAATATTACGATGCGCCGGCGCTCGCGATCATGCTGGCCTCCTTGCCGCCGGCAGCGTTTCGTGGGCTGCCGCTGCAAACCTCGGACTTAAGCGGATTCCTGCGCACTGAGGCGGCATGGCTGGCGGAAGATTCCGCGCATTTCGGCGTGCTGCACGCAGATCCTTCCAACGAACATACCGCGCAGCTGATAACGGATCTGGGTACCAAAGTGCCCGGAGCATTCTGTGTGGGAGGTCTTACTTCCTCGCGCAGCACCAACCTGCAGATCTCTGGCGCCGTCACTGCGGGTGGTCTGTCCGGCGTGTTGTTCTCAAGCGCAATCCCGGTAGTTACCAGTCACACCCAAGGCTGCACGCGGATTGGGCAGGCGCATCGCATCACGGCCTGTGAGCAGAATATCCTGATTCAGCTCGATCATCGTCCGGCGCTGGAGGTCTTCAAGGAAGAGGTGGGGGACGTGATCGCGCAGGATTTACGCCGCGCGGGCGGCTATATTTTTGCGGGCTTTCCGATCGCGGGTTCCGATACTGGGGATTATCTGGTGCGCAATCTGCTTGGGATCGATCCCGAGCAGAAGATGCTGGCGATTGCCGAGTATCTGACTGTAGACACCGAACTTGTCTTCTGTCGCCGCGATGGCAATTCGGCGCGCGAGGATTTGCAGCGGATGTTGAATGACTTGAAGCAACGCATGGGTGGGGCGCCGCGCGGCGCACTTTACTATTCCTGTGTCGGGCGCGGGCGTCACCAGTTCGGTGAAAATTCCAATGAATTGCGCACCATTCGCGACGCCTTGGGGGATCTCCCGCTGGTGGGATTCTTTGCGAATGGCGAGATTTTTCACAATCGGTTGTATGCCTATACCGGCGTGCTGACGATTTTCTGTTAACCCCTTGAGGCTTAAGTACTGATGCTTTATTCCGTTCTTGATCTCGCGCCGGTCCCCGAGGGCTCTGAACCGGCGCAGGCGTTCAGCAATTCGCGCGATCTCGCGCAGCACGCGGAACGTTGGGGCTACCATCGCTACTGGTTGGCGGAACATCACAACATGCCGGGCATCGCGAGTGCCGCCACTGCGGTGGTGATTGGGCATATCGCGGCCGGCACGTCCACCATCCGGGTCGGGGCCGGTGGCATCATGTTGCCCAATCATTCGCCGTTGGTGATCGCCGAGCAATTTGGGACATTGGCGTCGCTGTTTCCGGGGCGCATCGATCTCGCACTTGGTCGCGCGCCTGGCAGCGATATGATCACTGCGCGTGCGCTGCGCCGGGATAGTCAATCGAGTGCCGATCATTTCCCGCAAGACGTGCAAGAGCTGCAGGCACTGTTCGGGCCGGTGCAACCCGGCCAGCAGGTGCAGGCGGTGCCTGGTGCGGGGCTTCATGTGCCGTTGTGGATCCTGGGATCGAGTTTGTTCGGTGCCCAACTCGCCGCTGCGCTAGGCTTGCCGTATGCGTTCGCGTCGCATTTTGCACCCGACGCTTTGCTGCAAGCGATTGCGGTGTATCGGCGCCATTTCAAACCCTCGGCGCAACTTGCAAGGCCTTACGTGATGTTAGGGGTGGGGATTTTTATCGCCGATACCGATGCACAGGCAGCGCATGTGTTTACGTCAGTGCAGCAGCAATTCACGAATTTGTTTCGCGGCGCACCTGGAAAATTGCAGCCACCGCGCGACGACATGGATGCCTACTGGACCGCGCAAGAGCGTGCCGGCGTGGAACACGCGATGCAGTATGCGTGCGTTGGCGCGCCTGCTACCGCGCGTCGCAAACTGCAGGCGTTTATCGCGGCGACCGAGGCGGATGAACTCATGCTTACCGCGCAGATTTATGATCACGCAGCGCGCCTGAGATCCTTCGAGTATGCGGCAGAGATTCTTGCCGGTTAAGCGCACCCTCGCCTAAGCTCGAAGCACGCCATAGTCTCAGTCATAGGTCGGATAAGCGCAGCGTAATCCGATATCTGCGTGGCGAGCAACGTCGGATTACGCTACGCTCATCCGACCTATGAAGCTGAATTTTTGGACGATTGACATGGCGCTGGGTGCAACGATTTTCAAAGCAGAGCTGCAGATCAGCGATATGGATCGGCACTACTACCACACGCACGCGCTGACCATCGCGCAGCATCCCTCCGAAACCACTGAACGCCTGATGATCCGTGTATTGGCGTTCGCCCTTCACGCTCACGAACGACTCAGTTTTGGCCGCGGCTTAAGCGCGCAAGACGAGCCCGACCTCTCACGCCAGGACTTAACCGGCGCGATTGAGCTCTGGATTGACGTAGGCCAGCCAGAGGAAGCCCGGCTTCGCAAGGCCTGTGGCCGCGCGGCGGAAGTGGTGGTGATAACCTACAGCGCTCGCCACAGTGAGACTTGGTGGGAAAGAAATTCAACTGCGTTAAGCCGGCTGCGAAATTTAAGCGTGATCAATATCCCAGCCGCGAACAGCCTTGCCCTCGCGGCGCTAGCCAGCCGCACAATGCAGCTGCAATGCCTGATACAAGATGGCGAGGTGCAAATGATGCTGGGCGATCGTTGCGTGTCGATCACAGTGAGTACGCTAAAAAATATCTCTGCATAAGTCGGATAAGCGCAGCGTAATCCGACGTTGTACTGCCGAGAAGAGGCCGGATTACGCTGCGCTTATCCGACCTATAGAGGGTAACAATACCGGGTAACGTCCTATTTGAACCTGCGCGCCAACAACAGATCCCCCGCGATCGGCACATAACGTGTGGCAGCGGCCTTCAACGAAGCGGCAGTCAATTGCGGCACGCCGTAGACCTCCACCTCCACCCCATGCTTCGCGATTATCCGCTGCACGAGGTAATCGAAATCGCCGTCGCCGGACGCCAGCACCACCACCTCGACCGCCGGTGCTGCTTCCGTCACATCGACGGTGATGCCGACATCCCAATCGCCTTTGGCCGAACCGTCGGCGCGCTGCGTGTAGCGCTTCAATTTAACCTCGAAGCCGATCGCGCGCAGGATGCGTTGGAACTGCTGCTGCTTTTCATCACCCTTGTCGATCGCATAGGCGGCTGCCGTGACTATCTCGCGTCCGGCGGTGGCCAGCGCCCAAAAGGCGTTGTAATCGAAATTCTGGCCATAGGCCTCGCGCGTGGTGTAGTAAATATTCTGGACATCGACGAAGAGCGCGGTCTTTTTCAAAGTGGCTGCTTTCTGCGCTGAGGTTTTAGCGCTGGCGATAAGTGCCGCTAGCGAATGCGCGAGACGCGAGTTTGACTGAGTTTCGGCTCGCCGGACATCCCTTTCCTTCCGCTTCGCGACCTAAAGAACGTCCTGCACTCCGCGCGGCGGGAGGTTTCTAGGTTCAAGGAAATCTCCGACGCGCCGCTACCGTTCTGAGCGCTAGTTACCGCCTGAGCGATAAGGCGCGCCGGAACGCACACTGACAGGGCCGCACGGTCGCAGAGTTGCGCGTCAGGCACTTGAATTTATGAAGACTTAACGACCCCAGCCTGGAGCATGGAAAGATATGAACTTGACAGTTAAGCAACGATTGATGGGCTTGGTAGGCTTGGCAATAGGCGTGATGTTGGTGGTGGTGGGGGGCGCGGGCCTGTTCGCCGTGAACAAGCTCACTGCGGCCAATGCCACCAGCCAAACCTTTGCCGATGCCTTACGCAACCAACTTGAAGCAGACATGATGCACGACGCCCTGCGCGGCGATGTCCTCAATGCCTTGCTCGCGGGTTCGCGCTTCGAGACGACCAAGGAAGCAGGGATTAAGCAGGATCTTGGTGAGCATGTCGCACACTTTGAGGAACAAATCGCCAAGCTCGGCGCCGTTACCCTGGTGCCGGAGATTGCCACGGCGATTAGCGCGACTAAACCGCAACTCGCGGCGTACATCGAAAGCGCCCGGGCGACGATCGGTATCGCGTTTTCGGATAACGCCGGGGCGCAAACAAAATTTTCTGAATTTATTGGCGCCTTCGAAGAACTCGAAGGCAGCATGGGTGAGATGAGCGACCTCATCCAAGCCCACAGTGCGGCATCTGCAGCGGACGCGACCAGCGCGGCGCAGAGCGTTCAATGGAGCCTCATGGCACTCGTTTTGGGCAGTGCTCCAGTCTTACTCGCGCTCGGATTTTTAGTAGTGAGAGCCATCACCTCGCGGATTGGGGCGATGCGGGATTTCATGATTGAGTTGGCGAGTGGGGACGCCAATCTCGCCAAGCGGATCTCAGTGGGCGCGCTGGACGAAATTGGCGAGACCGCGCAGGCGTTCAATAAATTCATGGAAACCTTGCAGACCATCGTGGTTGCGGTGCGGGCCAATTCCGAGCAAGTTACCCACGCCTCTGGGGAATTGTCGGAAACTGCGGCACAGGTCAAGGTGCGGGCACAAACGCAGTGCGAAGCCGCCTCGAGTACTTCGGCTGCCGTACAGCAGGTGACCGTGAGTATTGCCTCAGTGGCGCAAAGTGCGGATGAAGTGCGGGTACTCTCCAATAGCAGCTTGCAGCGGACTCGCGAAGGCAATGCCAGCGTGGGCCAATTGGTCAGTGAAATTCTGCGCATTGAATCGGCGGTGAATGCGATTGCGACCTCGGTCAATGAATTCGTGAAAAGTACGAACGACATCACCAGCATGACCAAGCAGGTACGGGATGTGGCCGAACAAACCAATCTGTTGGCGCTGAATGCAGCGATTGAAGCCGCGCGAGCCGGTGATCTGGGGCGTGGCTTTGCGGTGGTGGCCGATGAAGTGCGTAACCTGGCGGAGAAATCTGCCGAGTCCGCCGGTCAGATCGACCGCGTGACCGCGACTCTCGGCCAGCGCTCGCATGACGTGGAGCAGACCATTGCCCAGGGCTTGCAGGCCTTGCAGGTGAGCCGCCAGTACGTGAGCACCGTGGAGAGCGTGTTGTCACAGGCGGATGCGACCGTGACGGATACCTCCAAAGGCGTGGAGAACATTGCGTCGCTGGTGAAAGAACAAACCACCGCGAGCAATGAAATCGCGCGCAATGTGCAGCGCTTTGCGCAAATGGCGCAGGAAACCGATGTCGCGATTGATGAGACCTCGAACTCGGCAGCCATCCTGGGGCAACTGGCGAACAGCCTCAACAATATCGTCGGCCGCTTCAAGTTGACGGCCTAATCTTAGATCTCCGGGCGGCTATCTGAAACAGCTCAGCGCAGGGATTAAGTGATATGTCCAAGTTGCAGGAAAATGTGGATGCGCGCACCAAACTGGCGGGCACCAACAAGTTAGAGATCCTTTTGTTTAGTCTCGGTCGCGACCTTCGAACTGGGCGCAAAGAAACTTTTGGAATCAATGTTTTCAAAGTCCGCGAAGTCATGCGGGTGCCGCCCGTTACAGCCGCGCCTGCGATGCCTAACGCGGTAGAAGGCATGGTCAGCCTGCGCGGGACCTTGGTGCCGGTGATTGATCTCGCAAAGTTCGCCTGTGTCGAGGCGGACGAGGCGCCCAAGGTTATGATGATTACGGAATACAACAACCACTCCCAGGGGTTTCTGGTCGAATCGGTAGATACGATTCTGCGACTCGACTGGTCAGCCATGAAAGTCCCGCCAGATATGCTGGCGGCGGAGACCGGCGGCCTGATCACCGCAGTTACCGAGATCCCGGATGGGCGCTTGGTCATGCTAATGGATGTGGAAAAGGTCCTCGCCGGGACCACTCCGCAGGACGATGAGGCGCTATTCAGGAATCTCGTGCCGTTTGCGAATGACGAATTTACAGTGGTCTTTGCGGACGATTCGCATATTGCACGGCGCCAACTCGCGCGCACCTTGGACGCGCTGAATATTAAACACAGCAACACCGTGAACGGTCTGCACGCCTGGACTGAGTTGAGCCGGCTGGCCGATACCGCGCAGGCGCGGAATGTCCCTCTCAAAACGCTGCTGCAGGCGGTCATCACCGATGTCGAAATGCCGGAGATGGATGGCTACATGCTGACTAAGCACATCAAGTCCGATGCGCGTTTTGTCGGTATCCCCGTGATCATGCATTCGTCACTCTCAGGCGGCCAGAACCAGGAGCTTGGACGCTCGGTGGGCGTTGACGAATATGTGCCAAAGGGGGATCCGGAAGCCCTGCGCGCGGTACTGAAACGGCTGTTGAAGCCGTATGTCGCGCCGGCGGCCGCCGCTTGAAGGCCACCGAAATTCAGTGACCGAACCGCCGCAAGGATTGCTCCACACGTACACGTAGGAGCGGCTTCAGCCGCGATTGGAAGGTGAGTGGATGCATCGTATCAAGCGCCCAATTGCGGCTGAAGCCGCTCCTACCCCCGGTACTCGAGTACGCGTGTAGGCGCCGGAATTTCTTAACCAGACTCACGCCGCGTAATCGCCGGCGCCGGCGTGTGCGCCGGATTAGGCAGACGCTCAACCTGCTCAAACGGCGGATTCGCCCAGCCGTCTGATCCGGCCACCGCCAACCTGCGCGTCGCGATGCGCCAGCCGTCCGGCGTGCGCCGCAGCTGATCCCGATACCGCCCCCATAAATCAATGCGCTGGCCGTCAGCTACCGTGACATGCCAGGCGTACACATAGGCGGTCGCTTGCGCTGTGTTTTCATCCTGGAAGCGGATCTGCACATTCGATAGGTGATGGCTGGTCGCGGTGAATGCCGCCAAAGTCTTCGCGAACATCCGCGCTAAATTCTCGCGCCCGAGCACGGCATGGCGCGCACCCAGTTCAAAACATCCATCCGCGCAGAATACCTGGGTTACCAGGGACGCCGGATCGTTGCGATCCACAAAATGGCAGTAGTCCTGCAGGGTTTCAGTGATCAGTTGGCGCTGGACGAGCTCCCATAAGACCCGCTCGCTGGTATAGGAAATTTCCATCGTGTAGTTCTCTCGATCTGGTGCCTTAAGCGCAGCCGAATGGGCAGCGTCAGGCCGCCGTGGCTGGGTTAGTGAAGGCCAGCACGCCATCGGCGAGTGGCGCATCCCGAATCGTTTGCTTATCCAGCGTGTAGTTTTGTGTGTTGCGCCAGGGATCGCGATCACCCTGGCGCGGGAATAAGTGGAGCGCGCGGCGCATGTAGCCAGGATTGAAGCCATCGATCATCAGCCGGGTCGGCATGCCCCGGTCGGCTGCCGCCAGCTGGGGGGTGCATTGGCGGGTGTGGGAGGCATCCATATGATTGAGTAATCGGCACACATACTCGGCGACCAGTTCGGAGCGCAAGGTCCAGGAGGCGTTGATATAGCCGATGGTGTACACCAGATTCGGCACCGCCGAGAACATCATGCCCTTGTAGGAATAGGTGTCCGGGAAATTCACCGGCGCGCCGTCCACGGTGAACGTCGCGCCCCCTAGCCAGACGAGCTCAAGACCGGTGGCAGTGACAATAATATCTGCCGCGATTTCTGTCCCCGATTCAAGCCTGATGCCATTGGCGGTGAAGCGCGTGATTTCGTCCGTGACCACCGTGGCCTGTCCGGCGCGGATGACTTTAAAAAGATCCGCATCCGGTACCAGACACAGCCGTTGATCCCACGGCGCATAACTCGGCGTGAAATGTTTGGCAACGTCGTACTCCGGCCCGAGTTGCTGGCGCACCATGGCGAGTAATTTCTGTTTCACCTTGGCCGGATTGACCCGCGTTTGGTGGTATATGTAGCGCTGGAACTGTACGTTCTTCCAGCGGATGAGACGATACGCCAGCTTCTCGGGCAGAATTTTGCGTAAGACAGAGGCGACCGGATCCTTGGCGGGCAGGGACACCACATAGGTCGGTGATCGCTGCAGCATTGTCACGTGCGCGGCCTTCGCTGCCAGCGCGGGCACCAGGGTCATCGCCGTCGCACCGCTGCCGATAATCACCACTCGCTTGCCACTGTAGTCGAGATCAGACGGCCACTGCTGGGGATGGATTACCGGTCCACGAAAATCCGCCGTGCCGGCGAACTCCGGCAAGTAACCTTTTTCGTAACTGTAATAGCCGCTGCACATGAACAGGAGATTGCAAGTGAATTGGGCGTGACCGCCGGCCTTGGGCCGCACGGCCTCCAAGGTCCAGCGCGCGTGGGCCGTCGACCATGCCGCGGATTTCAACTGGTGATCGAATTGAATGTGCTGATCGATCCCGCGCTCTGCAGCCGCTTCCTGCACATAGGCCAGGATCGAAGGGCCATCGGCAATCGCCTTCGGTTCGAGCCAGGGCTTGGAGTTGTAGCCCATGGTGTACATGTCGCTGTCCGAACGGATCCCCGGATAGCGGAACAGATCCCAGGTGCCGCCGATGCTGTGCCTACTTTCCAAAATGGTGAAGGTTCTGCCTGGACATTTGTCCTGCAGCTGACGGGCGGCGCCGATGCCCGACAATCCCGCCCCGACAATCACGACATCAAAATGTGACATGGCGAATGCTGCTCCATGAAGTCATCTCAAGGATGACCGGTCATACAAAAAATCTAATTGCCGACGATCGCGAGCAGCGCCTGCAGACTGTGAATCACGTAATCCGGCGCGCTGCGCGCCCGCCCGCTTTGCAGCGGCGGTTCAATGCCTGCGTTGACGATCAGTGCGGTGCGCATACCGACGCGCGCGGCGCCATCGATATCGTGTTCAGGTGAATCGCCAACGAACAGCACGTCCTGCGCGGCAAGGCCGGATTTCTTCAGACAGATCTCAAAAAATCGCGCGTGCGGCTTACAGGATTGCGCGGCCTCCGAACTCGTCCAGTGATCCAGGTATTGGTGCAGACCGTCGCGGGTGATGATCGGCTCCAGCATGTCGTCATCGATATTCGACACCACGGACAGATACAGCCCTTGCGCTTTCAACTGCGCCAAAGTTGTGTGGCAATCGGGCTTGAGTTCCAGGCAATCGCGCAGGCGTGTGAGATGTTCCTGCTGATACCAGGCAAAGGCTTCAGTGGTCACGGGCGCCTCAAGCAGCGCGCAACATCGCGCGAAGGTCTCCATGAAAAAATCGCGATGCAGATAATAATCCATGGACGCATAGCGCTCAGTGGTTTCCAGCACCGCTTGGCCATACGCAAACTTTACCGCACGCGGATCATTGCGCGCGCCAACCATTGCAGCCGCTTCCAGCAAGAGCGGCGCGTGCACGCGATTGACGTGGTGATAGCTCAGCAGCGTGCCGCCGAGATCGAAGAAAATTCCTTTGAACACACTGAGCTCCAAAATTTAAGTCTTCACCAGCACTTCGTTGCGAGGAGCGTAGCGACGTGGCAAGCCAGGTTTCGTTGCGCTACGCGCGACTATTCGACTGAGTTGACGCGTTCGCTCGTAACGACAGTTGTCGGTACAGACGGCCATCCCACATTGTCCTCACGCAAGCGCGCGACTGACCACTTCGGTCGTGTCCTTCGATAACCCCGGCGTGTCGCGTACGCGCTGCAGCGCCTGCTGTGCATGAGCCTGGCGGCCGCGATCGAATTTGCGCCAGCGATCAAAGGCGCGGGCCAGGCGCGCGGCGATTTGTGGGTTGAGTGGATCGAGGGCGATGATCTGGGTGGCCGCGAACTGATAGCCGCGGCCATCCGCGGCGTGAAAACCAGCATGATTGGCCTGGCAGAAAGCGCCGATCAGCGCCCGCACCCGATTCGGATTCGTGTAGTCAAAATCGGCGTGACCGAGCAGCGTCTCGACTGCATCGAGCGTGTGCGGCAGACGCGAGGTGGCTTGTACGGTGAACCATTTATCGATGACCAAGGGTTCGTGCACCCAGCGGGCATAGAAGGCGTCCAGCGCCGCGCGGCGTTGTCCGCAGTTGCAATTGGCCAGCGCGCTGAGGGCGGCGCTCGCATCGGTCATGTTGTCCGCGGTCTGGAATTGGGTGTCACACAAACTCAAAACTTCCGGCGTTTCGAGTTCCATCAAATAGCCTAAACACACATTGCGCAGCGCGCGACGGCCTGCCGCTGCAGCGCTCGCCACGTACGGGCCAGGCACGGTGAATTCGCGATAGGCGCGCAGGAAATCAGCATGCAGGTGCTGGGCGAGCGCGCGGCGCAGCGCAGTGCGCACCTGCAGAATGGCCTCTGGATCCACTTCGTCCATCTGCTCGGCGATGAAGCCGGCGGACGGTAGACTCAAGGCCTCGGCGGCGAAGGCAGGATCCTGCGCAGCGTCAGCCAGCATGCGCGCGCAGGCGACTGCGAAGGCTGGCGAGAATGCGAGTGGATGGCCAGCACGCACGGCGGCAATGCCGTTCAGCAGCACCTGCATGGCCAATCGTTGACCCGCTTCCCAGCGATTAAACGGATCGCTGTCATGCGCCATGAGGAGCGCCAACTCCGCTTCCGTGTAGTCAAATTCAAGCGTGATCGGCGCCGAGAATCCGCGCAATAGCGAAGGCACTGGCGCGGCTGAGACCTGTTTCAAGGTTAAGGTTTGGGTCGCTTCCGTCAGCAGGAAAACGCTCCCGTCGGCCGCGAGTTGGGTGGGACCGCTCACCATCAGTGGCATGGCGCGCCCGGCGCTGTCGAGCAAGCCGAGCGCGATCGGAATCGGAAACGGCGCTTTACTGGTTTCGCCGGGACTAAGCGCGCAGGACTGCGCAAAGGTTAGCGCGTATTCCTGTGCTGCGAGATCATAATGAGCGGTGACTTTTACGCGCGGTGTACCGGCCTGATCGTACCAGCGCTGCAGCAGTGCGAGATCGATCGACGATGCATCCTGCATCGCGGCCACGAACTCCTCTGTGCGCACGGCTTGCCCATCATGTCGCGCGAAATACAGATCCATGCCCTGACGGAACCTGCGCACGCCCAACAAGGTATGAATCATGCGCACCACTTCGGCGCCCTTGTTGTAGATGGTCGCGGTGTAGAAGTTGCTGATCTCCATGTAGGCGGACGGCCGCACGGCGTGCGCCATGGGGCCGGCGTCTTCGGGGAACTGGCCATTGCGCAGATTGCGCACTTCCTGAATACGCTGCACGGCATGGGAATAGCGATCTCCGCCGTATTGCTGGTCGCGAAAAACTGTGAGGCCTTCCTTGAGACTGAGCTGAAACCAGTCCCGGCACGTGACGCGATTGCCGGTCCAGTTATGAAAATATTCGTGCGCGATAACTCTGTCGAGCATCATGAAATCGTAGTCGGTGGCCAGATCGGCGCGGGCCAGCACGTACTTCGTGTTGAAAATATTGAGGCCCTTGTTTTCCATCGCGCCCATATTGAAATCCGACACGGCGACAATCATGTACTGATCAAGATCAAGCTCCAGTCCAAAGGTCTCTTCATCCCACCGCATGGCAGACTTCAGCGCTTCCATCGCGAAGCCACATTGATCGAGCCGCCCGGGCTCCACATAAACAGCGAGCGAAACCTCGCGTCCGCTGCAGGTTTTGATGCGATCTTCGAGCAGATCAAGCTTGGCCGCGACCATCGCGAACAGATACGCGGGCTTAGGGAACGGATCCTCCCAACGTGCCCAGTGGCGGGCATCGTTCTCGGCGCCAGCGGCGACCCGATTACCGTTCGATAGCAGCACGGGAAAACGTGCCTTGTCGGCGCGAATGGTGGTCGTGAAACACGCCATCACGTCGGGCCGGTCAAGATAATAAGTAATGCGGCGAAACCCTTCGGCCTCGCATTGTGTGAAAAAGCCGTTCTGGGATGCGAACAGGCCCATCAGCTGAGTATTCTTGTCCGGAGTGATACGGACCGTGGTCGCCAAAGAAAACTGGTCGGGAACCTGCGGAACAACGAGAGAATTCGCCGCCAGCTGATACTGGGTGGGCAGGAGCGCCTGACCATTCAGGGTGAGCGCGAGCAACTCCAATGCTTCGCCATCAAGTTCGAGTGATGCGCGCGGATCGTTCGCAAGTGGATTACGCGTCAGCTCAAGCCGCGCGTGGACCAGGGTGTGCTCGGCTTGCAGGTCGAATTCGAGGTCCACCGTGGAAATCAGAAAGGACGGTGGTCGATAGTCCTTGAGATAGGTGAGGGTGGGTCCTGTGCTTGCCGTAGAGTTCTGCATGGTCGGCACAGTATAAGGACCCCGGTCGAAATTATCTTGTCGACACCGAGGGTGTTCCTGAGTGGTTGCTGCAAGGCGCGATTCGCCGGGAATAGCGGGACTATTCCCCAGCAGCGCAACGCCGCAGCGGCCGCTCAGGAACAGCCGAATGTAAAGATAATTTCGACCAGGGTCCTCAGCAAGGGAGCGACCAGCACACCATTGAAAATCGGCACGTGATGCGCAATCGTGACATCCTGTACCGACCACAATTGATTACCAACAGGAGAGCCCGCATGCGCGTGTGGCAACGGATTGGAATTTTGCTGACCTTGGTGGCCTTGTCCGGCTGCGGTTACAACACCCTGCAAACCACGGATGAAGCCATCAAGGCGGCCTGGTCCGAGGTCCTTAATCAGTTTCAACGACGGGCGGATTTGATCCCGAATCTGGTTAAAACCGTCGCAGGCTTCGCGAATCAAGAGAAGGAAGTGCTGCTCGGTGTGACTAACGCACGCGCGAAAGTGGGCGCACTCCAGGTAACGCCTGAACTCTTAAGCAACCCCGCGGCGTTCAAGCAGTTTCAGAGTGCGCAGGGTGAATTGTCGGGCGCCCTGTCCCGTTTAATGGTGGTGGCAGAGAATTATCCGCAATTGAAATCGGATCAGAATTTTCGCGATCTGCAGGCACAACTCGAAGGGACTGAGAATCGCATTGCGGTCGCGCGTAAGCGCTACATTGAAGCCGTCCAAAGCTACAACCTCACTGTGCGCAGATTCCCCTCCAATCTCACCGCGATGGTCTTCGGCTTTGCCACCAAGCCCAATTTTGCGGTGGACAACGAAGCTGCGCTGGCGAAGCCGCCGGAGGTGAAGTTCGGTCAGTAACGCCACCTTGGTACGCCCGATGCGCGCGCGCTATGCCGTGCTGCTGTGCCTGTGGGTGTTGCCGCCGGCGTTCGCCGAAATCGCGGTGCCAGCGCATACCGCATGGGTGACGGACCTGAGCGGCACGCTCTCCGCCACGGAGACTGCCACGTTGGAGGCGCGACTGACGGCCTTCGCCCAGACCAAAGGCGCGCAGGTCGCGGTGCTGCTGGTGCCGACTACCTTTGATGAGCCCGTTGAAGCCTTTGCGCTGCGGGTGGCCGAGGTCTGGAAGCTCGGTCGCAAGGGGGTGGATGACGGCGCGCTGTTGGTGGTGGCGACGGCAGATCGGCGGCTGCGCATCGAAGTGGGCTATGGCCTCGAAGGTGTGCTCAACGATGCCACCAGCAAGCGCATCATCGATGAAACAATTGTGCCGCACTTTAAGTCCGGCAATCTGTACGCAGGCATCATGGCCGGCGTTGAACGCATGCTGGCGGTGCTCGATGGCGAGGCGCTGCCACCACCACCGAAGCCAGAGGGGAGTGCGTCGGATGCGCTGCCGCTCGCGTTCTTTTTTGCATTCTTTTTCGCGCTGCTATTTCGCGGTCGCGGGCGCCGGAATCCGCTGCAGGTGCCACTGGCAGCCGTCGCGAGCGGGGGCCTCACTTATCTCCTCACCACGGTCGCGTTTGCGGCCGGGCTCTCGGCCTTCGCGGCAGTCGTAATCGCCGCCATGTTGGGGAGCAGCGGTGGTGGCCCTGGACGCTGGGTGAGTCATCGCCGCGATAGTGGGGGACTGCCGGGTGGTTGGGGTGGGGGCGGCTTCGGCGGCGGCGGATTTGGCGGTGGTGGGGGTGGCTCGTTTGGTGGCGGCGGTGCGTCGGGGGGCTGGTGAGATGCGATCGCGTTTCCTGCGCCATGTGTTGACTACCCGCTGGCACCTGCGGCGGAAGTTTACGCCCGCGATTGCAGAGGAGATTGAGCGCGCGATTCGGCACAGCGAACGCAGCCATGCCGGGGAATTACGGGTCGCGATCGAAACTTCACTGACACTCAACGATCTGGCGGCCGGCATTACCGCCCGTGAACGTGCCCTCGAGGTGTTCAACGAACTCCAGGTATGGGACACCGCGCAGAATAATGGCGTGCTGGTTTACGTGCTCCACGCCGAGCAAGCGCTCGAAATCGTCGCTGATCGTGGCTATAACGCGCACGTGGAGGCCGCCGTCTGGATTGCGCTGTGCAGCGAGGCCACCACCGCGTTTCGAGCGGAGCAGTACGGACTGGGCATGACACGCTTGGTTGCCGGGATCGGCGCCGTCATCGCCCAGCATTTTCCGCCGCACACCCGCGATGCGAATGAATTGCCGGATGCACCGTTGTTTTTGTAGTGGTGGTTTTTCGCCCAGATGTCGGATTACGCTCCGCTTATCCGACCTAGGGCCTAACGTCAGTGATGGTGAGCCCGGCTTGGAATCGCAACCACTGCGGCCTGATAACGCACCACTTCCCCGATCACGATAATCGCCGGGCTTTCAATCGCGCGCGCCAGACCGTTGTTCAGCAGCGCCTGTAGGGTGGTGATCTCCGCGCTTTCGCGCGGCATGGTCGCGTGACTGATCGCCGCCTTTCAAACGCACCACTGCGAGCCCGGCGCGCGCTTCACGCAGCATCAAGCGTTCGATCATCGCCTGCGGCGTGGAGCGGCAGCCACCGCGTTTACCGACCGCCACGATCCGCGTCGTTGGCTGCGCATATTCAAGCACCGCGCGATTGACTAAGTCGTCGATAAAAATCACGTCGCCCTGCGCGATCACCCGCGTGGCCTTCACCGTGAGTAACTCCGGATCGCCGGGACCGGCGCCGACTAACCACACTTTGCCGAAAGGCTTCAACCTAGAAACCTCAGTTGAACGGCGCGTGCAGTGTGTTCCGCGGGGTGCAGGGCAAGGCGCGATGAGGAGGGACAAGCTTCGCTATTGCGACGAGTTGCAACGCCGCCATGCGCGCCACGGGACGCGCTGCGCGCGGCGTAGCGACCCTCACCCAAAAGGTGACGCATATTTGAATGATAGATCCCATTCCAGACATACGCTTACTCACGTGTTTAAGCGGTCAACTGAGGTTTCTAGGATCATGCGGCGTTCCTTGTCGGAAATCGTTGCTCCACTAGTTCTCGTGCGGCGTCGAATGTGATGGTGCGTCCACAAATCCACACCAGCCGAATCACCTGCTCGTACACGGCGCGCGGGATCGCGTGACCATCGCCACGTTCCAGCGCCAGGTGGATCCACTCAGCAGTCGCGGCGGCCTCAAGTGCCGGCAGCGCTTCCAGTGCAGGATCAACGGCGCGCGGTGTGGTGAGCACCTCTGCAATCTGAGACTCGCCGTTCACTATCCATTCCATGGCGGGCAGGCGCTGCGGGCTCGCGATGGCTTCGCCCTCGTATCCGCGCATGAGCACGGCTGAGCCGGCGCTCGCACGCAGAAATTCGCCCAGCAGTTCGCGATACACCGCGTGGGTCGTGCCGATCAGGCGCAGTGATGGTCCTGCCAGTGGCTCAAGCAGCTTCACCAAGGTGTGGCCGACATTGCGCACGCCCAAGGTCTCGCGCCACATCAACAGCTGTGCAAGTGCTGGCGACAGCAGTTCGAGCGGGACATAGGTGAGTCGCGTGGCGGCCAGTTGCCGTTCCGCTTCGCTCAAGTAACGGGCTGGCGCGTGACCGAGCAACTCCAGGATGGTGCTGGTGGCGGTGCGGCCAGCGACGGTGTGCGGGCCATGAATCAGCACCGGGATGGCGAATTCGCGCAGCATCAGTGCGAGTAGGGGCAGCAGGTTCGGCGTCCGGCGCGCGCCGTTGTAGCTGGGAATCACCAGCGGCGTGACATGCGGCACGGGCGCGGTCAGGCGCACGCGTGGCGTTAACTCAGCGTTGTGCAGGCCGTGGTGCAGACCGAGTAGCTCGGTGGCGCTTTCCCCTTTCATACGCAATGCGATAAGGATCCCGCCCAGCACCCCATCGGGTACGGTATTCGCTGCCAATGCGCTGCCTAGGGCCTCCGCTTGCGCGCGCGACAGCGCACGCGCGGCGTGTTTGCCACGACCGATTTCCTTGAGTATGGCGGCGAAGTCGGTCATCGCTATCTCAGGCGCGTGGTTCGTTTCAGGGGTGATCACAACCGATCAAGAACTCCAGCAGTTCCTCGCGCCAGCGATAGTAGTCTGGATGGTCGAGCAAGGCACGGCGTGAACGAGGGCGCGTCAGATCAACCTTGAGGATGCCGCCCACGCGGGCGTTCGGTCCGTTAGTCATCATCACCACGCGATCAGAGAGCAATAGCGCTTCATCGATGTCGTGAGTGACGCAGATTGCCGTGAGCTGATTGCGCGACCACACCTCCATCAGCACTTCCTGTAATTCCCAGCGAGTGAGCGAATCCAGCATGCCGAAAGGTTCATCGAGCAGCAGCAGCTTGGGTTGCAGCGCAAAGGCGCGCGCAATGCCGACCCTTTGCTGCATGCCTTTAGAAAGCTCGGGTGGCCGCTTATGCAGGGCTTCACGCAAGCCAACGCGCGTCAGGTAGTAAGCAGCGAGCTGCTGCTGTTCACTCGCACTGACGTGCGAGTACACCTGCGCGATGCCCAGCATCACGTTTTCAAAAGCGGTCATCCAGGGCACCAGGCTCGGCGCCTGAAAGACGACGCCACGGTCCGGTCCCGCCGCCGTGACTGCTTGAAAATCGCGCACGAGATGGCCTGCCACAGTGTGGTGGCTTCAGCAGTAACCCCTGCACCAAGTAAAAATCCCATCAGCCCCAGTGTGGCGACCCGCCTTGCAACGCTTACCATCTTTCGCTCCTCTCAATTGGCTGCTACGAAACGACCCAGGGTCGGCGGCGTTTCGCTTGAGGCCTCCGGAGCGACATTGCGAAAGGAGGCAGGGATTCGACTTCAATAGGCGAGGCCGAAGGAGGCACGGCCGTCGTTGGACGCGCCCTGTTATACGATGCAGCAATTCTCGCGCCAACTTTTTAACTGACTGATTTGGTTAAATTTAGAGCGTGGGGCTGCTGCTCATGGAGAGAGCAGCGCACCAACATGGAATGGGTGAGCACAGATTTGCGCCAAGGGCACCCGTGCCGACTTGCGCGCATTCCACAATGCCGTCACGCTGCGCGCCCTATCGGCGGCACTCAACGTCGGTCCACCCATCAGGAGCGCGCGCCCATGCCTGCCATCTCAATAGCTACTCCATCCAGAATTCACACC
>CAMATU010000072.1 GCA_945861225.1 Klebsiella pneumoniae | reverse complement strand
CACTGGGAGCGGATCGCCACTAAGGGCTTCCAGCTGGTCTATGGTTCGACCGCCAATCTGTTCATCAGTCGCAAAGGGCGTTACCTCGGCTACGGGCCGGAGGCCCATGAACTGGTCGGCATCGCAGATCCTGAAACGTTTGTGCAGCTGCCGTGGGAACCGCGCGTGGCGCGCGTGTTCTGCACCTTATTCCGCAACCGCGAAGAGCTGGTCGACCCGGGCGGCTATCTGAGCTCGGATTGCCGCGGCAATCTCACGCGCGCCCACACTGCGTTCGAAAAAAAGCACGGCCTGCGGCTGCGGCTCGGCACCGAACCCGAAATGATGTGGTTGAAAAAAGGTGCCGACGGCAAACCCGATGGCGGCGTCACTAAGCCTTATTGTTACCACATCGATCAGTTCGAAGAACTGCGACCCATCACGCTCAAGGTGACCGAGTACTGTCGCAAGATGGGCATTGACTGCATTCAGGGCGATCACGAAGACGCGCCCGGACAGCTCGAACTGAACTGGACGTACGACGATGTCGAGCGGACGTCCGATCGGCTGACCACCTACCGTCAGATCTGCACCCAGGTGGCCCGCGAGTTCAATGTCATCGCGTGCTTCATGACCAAGCCTTTCATGAAAGTCTCGGCGAACGGCTGTCACCATAATTTCTCGCTGTGGAAAGGCGGCAAGGACCAGATCAATACCTTCGACGGCCTGTCGAAGTTCGGCATGTCGGAGGTGTTTACCTACGTCACGGGTGGCCAGAACAAGTTCGATCCGGAAGGCAAGGACCCGCGGATGCCCGGGCCGATCGGCCAATGGGCCGCCGGCGGCATCGTCAAGCACCTGCCGGCGCTGACTGCGCTCGGCGCGTCCACCGTGAACTCCTACCGGCGCCTGCTCGACCAGGGCTATTGGGCGCCGGTCTACAACAACTGGGGCTATCAGAATCGGACCTGCGCGCTGCGCGTGTCTGCGCCGGGGCGTTTCGAGTATCGTGCAGTCGATTCGATGGTCAATCCCTATCTGCTGAATGCCGCCTTGCTGGCAGTCATGGATGAAGGCATCAGCAAAAAGATGGATCCTGGTCCGCTGGAGCAGCGCAACATCTACGAACTCGAACTCGCCGGGAAAAAGGTGGTGAAGCTGCCCACGAACCTCGGCATGGCGCTGGATGCGATGGAGGCCGATCCCTTGGTGCGCGCGGCGCTGCCGGGCGAGATGTGGGACGTGTTCATCGACTACAAACGTGACGAATGGGACAAATTTCTGGCGACGGTCACGGCCTGGGATCACGACACTTACATGGACTATCTGCCCTAGCTCGGAGCAAGCATCATGCGGGACTTCACACTCAGCGACGGACAGGTCGCTGATTTCGAACGGGATGGCTTCATCACCGTTGATCGCATCATCGATGACGACGAAGTGGCACTCCTGCGCGCGCGCTATGACGAGTTGTTCAAAGGCCACTGGGAAACCGGCTTGGTGCCCGACGAAGTGAACTGGCTGGAAGGGCGCGATCCCCCCGATCGCACGCGTCAAATCTGCAATGGCTGGAAATCCGATCGGTTTGTGGCGAGCGTCATCCTGCAGGAATCGATCGGCCGGGCCTGTGCGAAGCTCGGCCGTTGGCCCGGGACCCGCATCAGCCAGGACAACATTCTGTGGAAGCCGCCGGGTGGCAAACCGTTAGGCTTCCATCAAGATTCTGCCTACGAGCAATGGACCAGCCTGCCGGACTGGGTGAGCTGCTGGATTGCGCTCGACGACACTACCGCCGAAGGCGGCACGGTCGAGTATGTGCGGGGATCGCACCGCTGGGGCAAGTCCGGCATGATCGAGCAGTTTCATGCGCCCGAGAACCCCGTCAAAGACATGGAAAAAGCCGGCGCCGCCGCGGGGGTCACGCAGATCGATCGAGTGCCGATCGTCGTCAAAGCCGGCGGCGGCGCGTTTCATGGCGGCTGGACCTGGCACGGCTCGGATGTCAACCGCCGCGAGGTCCCACGGCGTTCGATCGTCGCGCACTGCATGTCATCCGAAACCCGCTTTCATCCGACCTACGTCGGCTATATCTACAGCCGGTACAAGCGTTTCGGCGATGACACCATGGATGAATCTTTTTTCCCAATCCTATGGCGCCAGGATGGCTACCGCTCACCGTTCATTGCACCCTACGCCGCACGGCAAATCACCTGGGGCGAAGCGCTGCCGGCGTGAGGCGCCAGCTCGGCCTGCTGGCCTGCGACAGCATCTGGGAACCCCTGCGGTCCCACTTTGGCGATTACGCCGAGATGTACACCGCGCTGCTCCAGGCGGCGGGTGCCGACTTCGAACTCAAGGTTTTTGCGGTTCATCAAGGCGTGCTGCCGGCGCATCCGGACGACTGTGATGCCTGGCTGATTTCCGGCTCGCGCGCCGGGGTGTATGACGCCCAGCCCTGGATCGCGGCCTTGGAGAAATTCGCGCGTGCGGCGCATGCGATCGAGGTCCCCCAGGTCGGGATCTGCTTCGGTCATCAGTTGCTGGCACAGGCACTCGGTGGCCGCATCGAACGCGCGGCGACGGGCTGGGGTCTCGGCAATCTTGAGGTCGAACTGCGCGGCGCGTCAGCGTGCCCGGCACCGACGTCCGGCCGGCTCCGGTTGTTCATGGCGCATCAAGATCAGGTTGTGACCCTGCCACCCGGCGCGCAGTGGCTGGCCACGGCGGCGCATTGCCGCCACGCCGCGTTCGCGCTGGGGGAGCAGGTGCTGGGCATCCAGGCGCATCCCGAGTTCACGCCTGACTTCATGCGGGAGATGACCCTCGAAGCGTCGTTCGAAGTCCCGCCCGCCGTGCGCGCGGCGGCGCTCAGCAGTTATGCTGAGCCGGTCGACAGCGCGGTCATCGGGCGCTGGATCGCCACTTTTCTGGGGCTGCTCAGCTAAGTTCGGGCACCGGTGGTTAGCGGCGGCTGAGCTGCGCCGCCGCGCGGAGTTCCGTCGCTTTGGCGCGCGCCTCGGCTTCGCTCGCGAACACCAGATCCTCGAACAATTGCACCGGCGCGGCCGGATCTGCACACAGTTGCCCGACCGCATAACGCCCGGGTGCCACCGCAACGATCACATAAAAGCCGCGCACCGGGCCGGGGCGCGCGCCGTTGAGGCGATACAGCACTTTGGCGAGGTCAGCGAAACGACTGTCATCTTCGACCACCGCCTCGACGCGGGTCGGCGGCGCATCGGAGCGCACCCAGCGATGCGGCATTTCGCCGGCGTCGCTGGTGAGCGGCAGCGCCTGCTGGCCGCGATAGGCCGGATGCAGCCACCAGGTCTCATCGCGTTTCAGCGGGACCTCGGCTGCCGTTTTCGCCTTCGAGCGGCGGGGCGTCACGGCAGAGGACCGTTCTTGAGAAACCCATCGATGGTGTTCCGCATCATCTGTGAGACGTTGTTGTCGTATCCGTTATGTGAGAGCGAGCCGCACCACGACATGGATCCGACCGAAAACACCGCACCGTCATTGGGGGTCTTGTAGTAGACGATATCTGCTCGGGTGCGCGGATTGTTGTCGCCCGTGCCGCCGGCGATATACCCGCGCGCGTTAAAAGTTGACTCTTCGGTGACCGACACGAACATGTCGGAGTGACCTTCGGAATTCGCCAGTAGATAGGCGCGGTGCGGAGTACCGAGCTCGAGATCGTAGCGATCGAGTTCGAGCCCGGCGGCGCCATCCCCGACCAGGCCGAAATTGCCGATCGGCTCATCGCGCGCGATACCTTTGAACATCCATCTGCACTCCGGCAGTTCGCTGTCCGGCGCGCGGCGGTAGTACGAGGAGTAAGTCAGGCCGAACGACGTGAACGTGACGCCGAGAAGCTTGCTCATGACCCTGCCGCGCACGCGCCACAGGCCACCGTGCTTACCGTCGAACGCATTGCAGTATTCGCCGGGCGCGATGGTCCAGGCGCGCGTGCCATTGTCGCCTTTGCGCACTTCGACAATGTTCGGGTTCTCCGGGTGCGGCTGACAAATCCAATAAAAGCCGTTCGCGGCGAGATACATGAAGCGACCGCCGGCCTGCTGGTAATCGTGATACGCCTGCATCTGCTGCTCGGATACATACTCCGGATGATGGCCGGTCAGCACGATCCGATACTGGTTCAACAGCGCTACGCCTTCGCGCTGCACGTCTTCGTCGGTCAGGATGTCCACGTCGTAATTCATCTCGTGCAGCCAGTCGACGAGATGCAGATCCGCATTGAACTGCCACAGCGACGGCGACAACACATGCACGTATTTGGGACGCATATTCAGAATCGGGCGCAGCCTGGACGAAATATTCACGCCCCAGCCGTCGCGGTAGGACGTATAGGTACCAAGCCCGTAACCGCGCTCCTGATTCAGCAGCAGATCACCCGGCTGCAGCAGCGGGACCTGGCCGGTCAGCAGCTCAGCGATCACGGAATTCACGCTCAAGTTATCGTTGGCATAGGCGAGATAACTGTGCATGGCCATCACGAGCGCGATTTTGGCGGTCGGACCGCTGGCCGGTGGCCGCACGAAGAATGGGACGTAGTCTTCGTACTCGGCGCTGGTCGAGCCATTCACGCGCAAGCGCGCGGCATAGACTCCGCTCCGGAGATTGGCCGGGACTTTGAACGTGAAGGACGGCGCCCAGCGCGCGTCGTCGACCGACTCATCGTGAAAATGAATCGCGCCATACTCCTGCGGGGCGTGACGGAAACTCATGTAGTCGGAAGACCAGTTGCAGCCGGTGACCCCGCGCACGGGCAGATTGACGCCGACGCCGTGCAGATGGTTCGGGCCCGTATCCGCGATGTGCGTCGAGGCCGCGTTATCTGCGATGTTCGCGCTGAAATCCCAGGCCGCGACCACCGCGCCGCGCAGTTCACCGGGCACATTTTCGCAACCGGCAGACGCCAGCAGCATTTCCACCTCGGCCGCGCTGAAGGCGCGGTTGGCGAGTTTCGGCCGTTCGATCTTGCCGTTGTATTTCTGGGTGTGGACCGGGATCTCCCACGGTGCCGGGAGATGCTGAAAGTGGCCACCTTGCAGCGTGCGCCCGGAGTGCGTCTCCAAGGTGCTCGCCGCAATCAACAGCGGACAATCATTCGCACGGGGTCCGGCGCTGCGTGCGCGATAACGCGCGCTGCCGGCAGTGTCGTCGAGGGGGTGCAGCATGCTGAGGCCATGGCCGCCGTTCGTCATCGTGACGAACGGGGTCTGCCACACGCGAATCTCGCCGCTTGCCGCATCGAACGTGGCCGCCACCTTGTACCAGACCTTGCGGAACAGCGGTTTGCGAGTCGCGTATTCTTCGACCTTGCCGCGGCCGCGCCCGATGCGGAGCGCCAGTTCACCACTTTCGTTGATGAACAGGCCATAGCCGACGCCCGTGGTGGTATTGAATTTAGAGATAATCGCCTGCGCGCCCACCGCCACGCCCTCGGTATCGACCACGGGCGTCGTCGGATAAATATAGGCGCACAAAGTGAAACTCTGCACGTCGAGCCGTGTATCGTGCGGCACCAGGACATAGCTGCCGGCATGCACCGCCTGATGCTGGCCGCGATAGCGGCGATTGGTCGCGCTGCGGACCAGTTTTTCCTTAAATCCCGGCCCCTCCGGGTTCGTATCTCCGTGAATCAACCGCACGATATCGGCCTGATACGGTTCGTCAAACTCACTATGCACGTAAAAAGTGACTTCTTCGCCCGGACGGACCGAACACCGGTCGGTGTAGCCAGTCACGCGCAGCATCATCGGTTGGGAGTTCGCCATGCGGGTCAGCCTTTCAGGGTTCGATGCCATATTGGTCGAGTAATGCGTAGAGGCGTTTCAAAAAAATCGCGTGTTCGGCGTCCTCCCGCGAGCGATAGCATTCCTTGGTGATCTTCACCACGCCGCCGCGCCGCCCCGGCAGGATCCCGATCGCATACTCCTGCCACGGCACAGTCTCGACGATAGTGTGCTTGCCGGCCTGGGGCGTCATCCGCAGTTTGTCGATCAGATGCTTCAGCTCAGGGCTGTGGTTCGGTGGCTTGAGGCCGGGCTGTGCGGCCGCACCGCGTGGATGCGCCCGATGTTCGGCGATGATGCGCGCGCGACTCGCCGGATCCCGCAGGTGCGGCAGGATGTACATGCGGTTGTCGTAGTCGTCGACTGCGGTGAATCCGTAGTCACGGGCCAACGCAGTGGTCGGACCTGGATGACGTCTCGTGGCCATAGTTTACCCCTGAGATGGATGACGCGAACGCGCGCAACGGATGCGTGATGAGTCACTAATCCTGCCACAGTCCTGCGGATTTCGACAGGGCAGGCGCGGCATCGCGCCGGCCGCGCTTGGCCTGCGTCACTTGTTCACGCAGCCGATTATTCGGCGCAAAGACGCCGTGATAGCGCGTCAGGTTGACGCGTGGCGTCGGCACGCGCGGCAAGCCGGGCGAGCGGCTCAAACACAACATCCGTGGTACCGTCGCGGTAGGGTGTTTTGAGACGGTGCCGAATATTCCGCTGCGCCGTTAACGACAACCGCTCAGTGATATTCGATGCCATGAGGCAGATGAGGCAGCTGAGGCGCACAATGACCAGCGAGGAGAAGCGGCCCCGCAGACGCATCCACCTACTCCAAGCGCTTCCCTTCGCCAGGATTCCGGCGGGCAGTCGGCGACAGCGGGCTCGAAATCGTTACAGCAACCCACCAAACAGGAGACAAACCCATGGCCACCCATAGTCCGAACCGTGTTGCAGAAATGATTGCGCGCCACGAACAATCCATACTGGAGGACTGGCTGCGCGAGCAGTTGGCCGCCCTCTCCGCGAGACAGGACTTGATTTCCGAACTCGACCTGCGCCGGCAATCGACCGAGTTTCTCGCGATCTTCAGCCTCGCCTGCCGCGCCGGCAGCCTCACCGACATCACCGCGCCAGAGTGGAAGCCCGTGTTGGATTTCCTGGGCAACATCTCCCGCAGTCGCGCCATCCAGGGCTTCTCACCCTCGGAAACCGCCACGTTTGTATTCTCGCTCAAGCAGCCGTTCTTTACCCGCCTGCGGCAGGAGTTGGGCGCGGATGCCGGGGCGCTGGCCGATGAGTTGTGGACCTCCACCGTGCTCCTGGACAAGCTGGGTCTTTACACGACCGAGGTATTCCAAAAGAGCCGGGAAGATGTCATCAGACGTCAGCAAGCAGAAATGCTCGAACTCTCCACGCCCGTCGTGAAGCTATGGGACGGTGTCCTGGCCGTGCCGCTCATCGGCACGCTCGACAGCGCCCGCACGCAGGTGGTCATGGAAAACCTTCTGCAAAGCATCGTCGACAGCAGCAGCAGCATTGCCATAGTGGACATCACCGGCGTGCCCACCGTGGATACGCAGGTTGCCCAGTATCTGTTCAAGACGGTTTCTGCGGCGAGGCTGATGGGCGCGCAATGCATTATCAGCGGCATCCGCCCGCAGATTGCCCAGGCGATGGTGCACCTGGGCGTGGATTTTGGCGACGTGGTCACCAAGGCCACGCTGGCCGATGCGCTGGCGCATGCTTTCCGGCAGCTCGGCTGCACCGTCACCAAGCAAGCGCCGCGTAGCTGACCCCGGGAGGCCCCATGGACCGGATACCCATACTTAAGGTCGGTGAGTTCCTCCTGGTGAGCATCCAGGTGGATATGCACGATCGCCTGGCGATGAGCCTGCAGGACGACCTCACCGCCCAGGTGGTCAAAACGCGGGCCAAAGGCGTGCTGATTGACATTTCAGCACTGGAAATCGTGGACTCGTTCATCGGCAGAATGCTGGGTAACATGGCCTCGATGTCGCGCGCGCTGGGTGCGGAAGCCGTTGTTGTCGGCATGCGGCCTGCCGTGGCCATCACCATTGTCGAACTGGGTCTGACGCTGACCAACATGCGCACCGCCCTCAATGTCGACAAAGGCATGGCACTACTCCGAATCCTGGTGAACCCGGCCACGGTCGATGGCAGCCATGAGCCTCGCGAAAACTGAAACCCTGCGGCTGCGCACCGACGAAGACGTTTTGCGTGTCCGCCAGACCGTGCGGGTCTGGATGGTGGAGCAGAAGTACAGTCTGGTGGAGCAGACCAAGATGGTGACGGCCACCAGCGAGCTGGGCCGCAATACTGTGGTGTACGGTGGCGGAGGTTCGGCGCAACTGGAACTTCTGGATCAGAGCGGTCGCGCTGGCCTGCGCGTGACGTTTGAGGACCATGGGCCAGGCATCGCGGACATTGATCAAGCCCTGCAAGACGGCTTCACCACCGGCGACGGCCTGGGCCTCGGCTTGGGTGGCGCGAAGCGACTGGTAAGCGAATTCGGGATTTGGTCCGAACTCGGCAAGGGCACGCGCGTGAGCATCACCCTATGGAAATGAAACTGCCCATGAACGCTGCGGAACATTCTCGCCTGATCTTTCCCCGATCTATACGCGTGCAAGACTCCAGCCATGTCGGCGAAGCCCGGCGGCTGGCCGCCTCGCTTTGCCGCGACCTCGGCTTCGACGAAACACGCGCCGGCCAAGCGAGCCTGGTCGTAACCGAGCTCGCCACCAATCTCGTCAAGCATACGGCTGGCGCTGGCGGCGAGCTCGTTTTTCGCCCAATCGAGGAACCCGACGCGACCGGCCTCGACGTCCTCTCACTCGACCGGGGCCCCGGCATTGTCAACATCGGAGAGAGCCTGCGCGACGGTTACTCCAGCACCAGCAGCCTCGGCACCGGCTTGGGCGCCATTCGCCGGCAATCGTCGGCATTCGACATTTGCTCCTCGCCCGGACAAGGTACCGCCGTATTCATCCGTCTGTGGAAAAACGCGCCGCCCGAACGCCCGCCTGCGCTGTCCGTGGGCGCCGTGTGCCTGCCCGTGCGCGGTGAGCAAGCCTGTGGCGACGCGTGGGCGATGAAGGTGGGCGGCGACGCCACGCTGTTTATGCTGGCCGATGGACTGGGGCACGGGCCGGACGCCGCCGCCGCATCCAACCTGGCAGTCGCCATTTTTGCTAAACAGGCGCTGCGCAGCCCGGCGGAGTTGGTGCACCTGATTCACGCCGGGTTGCGCGGCACGCGCGGCGCGGCAGTCGCGGTGGCCGAGGTCGCGTTGGGCGCGCGCGTCGTTCGCTACGCCGGGGTGGGCAATATCTCCGGGCGGATACTCTGCGCCGGCAGCGCCCGCAGCCTGGTTTCCAACAACGGCACCGCTGGGGTTGAAGCGCGAAAAATCCAGGAGTTCAGCTATCCCTGGCCGGCAGGCGGATTGCTCGTGCTGCACTCGGACGGCGTGGCGACGCATTGGTCGCTGGAGGATTGGCCGGGACTGGGACAAAAGAATCCGGCCCTCATCGCCGGCGTGTTGTTTCGCGATCAGCAGCGGTTGCGCGACGACAGCACGGTAGTAGTCGCCAAGGAAACCGGGCTCAAGGTGGCGGCGTGAACACCTCCATCGCGCGTGTTGAAATCAGCTTCGAGCAGGACGTGGTGCATACCCGGCGGCAAGCGCGGCTCATTGCCGAGATGCTCGGTTTTGACCGTCAAGACCAGACCCGCATCGGTACCGCTGTGTCGGAAATAGCCCGCAACGCCCATCAGTATGCGCGGGGTGGCGAGGCGGAATTTTCCATCGCGGGCACTTTGTCGGCGCCACAGTTCACCATCACCCTACGTGACCACGGGCCCGGCATTCCCAACCTCGACGCCATTCTGGAAGGGCGCTACACCTCCGGCACGGGCATGGGGTTGGGCATCGTCGGCAGTCGGCGGCTGCTCGACTATTGCCACATCGAGACCCAGTCCGGCCAGGGCACCACCGTCACGCTCGGAAAATTGCTCCCGCCCACCGCTCCGCCGGTCACGCCGGCCGTGTTGCGGCACATCGCGGAAGCACTGGCCGCGACCCGCGTCGATTCGCCGCTGGAAGTAATCCGCGCGCAAAACCAGGAGTTGCTCGGCGTCCTCGGATTGCTGCGCCAACGCGACGAGGAGGTGACGCGCGTCAATCGCGAACTGACTGAAACCAATACCGGCGTGGTCGCGCTCTATGCTGAATTGAAGCTCAACACCGAGCGGCTCCAGCAAACCGAGAAAATGCTGCGGGCGCGCAACAACGAGCTCAAGGATTTCGCCCACACTATCGCGCACGACCTGAAAGCGCCGTTGCGCGGCATCTCCGGCTACGCCGAGGAACTGGAGCGCAAGCACAGCGCTGGCCTGAACGAACGCGCGCTGTTCTGCCTGAGCCAGATTCTCACGGCCACGCACAATCTGGACCGCTTGATCGATGACCTGCTGCACTTCGCGCGCGTGGATGCCGCCGCCCCCGTGTTCGCCGAGGTGAACCTGGGCAGTCTGGTCGCAGCCATCCTGAAAGATCGCGGCCTGGTCATCGCCGAGCAGTGCGCGGAAGTGACGGTGGACATCGGCTTCATCACGCTACGGACCTGGGAAAACGGGTTGATGCAGGTACTGAGCAACCTGATCGACAACGCGCTCAAATACAGTCGCAAGGCCAACCCGCCGCGCGTCGGAATCCGGGCCGAGGAATCGGACAACTGCTGGCGGCTAGTCGTCAGCGATAACGGCATCGGTTTCGACATGAAATATAACCAGCGCATTTATGGTCTGTTCAACCGGCTGGTGCGCGCGGAGGAGTTCGAAGGCACCGGGGTCGGCCTGGCCATCGTCAAGAAGGTGCTCGACAAACTTGGCGGCAGCATCCGCGCCGAATCGCAACCCGGCCATGGATCCATCTTCTATGCCGAGTTGCCCAAACCCCAACCCTCAACCGAGGCCCTGCCATCGTGAGTGCTCAACCCGAAATCCGTCCTGTGACAACTGCGATCCGCCCGATCCTGCTGGTGGAGGACAACCCGATGGACATTGACTTCTCCCTCCAAGCCTTCGCGGAAAACAAGATCGCCAACCCCGTGGTCATCTGCCGCGACGGTGAGGAAGCCTTGGAGTTCATCCACGCGCACACCACCCCGGATGATCTACGGCTGCCCATCGTGGTGCTGCTGGATCTGAAGCTGCCCAAGGTGGACGGCATCGAAGTCCTGCGCCACGCCCGGCAGCATCCCATATGGAAACAGATTCCCTTTATCGTCCTGACCAGCTCGCGTGAGAACTCCGACATTTCCGAGGCCTACGAGTTGGGCGTCAACTCCTACATCGTCAAGCCGGTGAACTTCGCCGCATTCGCCGAAGTAGTGAAGCACATCAAGGCCTATTGGCTGTTGATCAATGAGCCGCCCTTTGCCGGGCCCGACCGGAGGCCACCATGAAACCAACCATCCGGCTCCTCTATGCCGAGGACAATGCACAGGACGCGGACCTGACGCGATCCCATTTCGCCGAATACGCGCCGGAGTTCGAGTTGCAGATCGTGACCACCAGCACGGCCTGCCTGGACCAAATCGAGATCAGCCCGCCCGACCTGTTGTTGCTCGACCATCGCCTGCCTGACGCCGACGGCGTTGCGATGCTCAAAACGCTGCGGCGCAAAGCACCCGGTTTGCCGGTGGTGATGGTGACTGGCGTAGGTAACGAAGACCTGGCCGTGCGCGCCCTGCGTCTGGGTGCCGTCAACTACGTGGTTAAACGCGGGAACTACCTGGAATCGCTGCCGGACCTGCTGCGCGACGCGCTTGAGGAACATCGCGTGCAACAAAGCAGCGGGCTGCGCACCACCGCAGTGCCCCTGCAGATTCTCTATGTCGAGCATCTGCCGATGGACATCGACCTGACTTTGCAGCATTTCGCAGAAGCCGCCCCGCATTTCGCCATGGACGTGGTTCACACCTGCGCGGAAGCGATGGCGCGTTTGGCCCAGTCCCGCGCGTATGACTTCGCGCTGATTGATCTGCGCATGCCCGACCAAAGCGGGCTGGATTTCGTGCGCGAAGCCAAGCGCCGTCGCCTCCCGTTGCCGCCATTCATAATGATCTCAGGCGCAGGTGACGAGGAAACCGCCGTCGCGGCTTTGAAACTGGGGGCAGTGGATTACATCGTCAAGCGCGAGGGCTATCTTGACGAACTGACCTACCGCATTGATCGCAGTCGCGCGCTACTGGCGATTAGCGACCTGCTGGCCCGGCAGAGAGCGATTATCGATTCCTCGATGGACGCCATCATCAGCATTGATACGGACGAGCGTATCGTCTTGTTCAGTGCGGCGGCCGAACGGATGTTTCTGCTAAGCGCGGACAAGGCCATCGGCCAGCCGATCGAGCGCTTTATCCCGCAACGCTATCGTCAGGCCCACCATGGCCATATTGCAGACTTCATCGATAGCCATGTCACGGTTCGCACGATGCGGCAGTTTGGTCGTATCAACGCACTGCGATCCGACGGCACAGAGTTTCCGATTGAGGCGGCGATTGCGCAGTCGATGATCGGCGGCGGCACCATTCTTACCGTGACGCTGCGCGATATCAGTGCGCGCGAACAGGCCGCGGCAGCGCGCGCCGCGCTCGAAGCGCAACTGCGCGAATCACAAAAGATGGAAGCCATCGGCACCCTCGCCGGGGGCATTGCGCACGACTTCAATAATATTCTCGCCGCCATCCTGGGCTATACACATCTCGCGCGCGAATACTCAGCCGGCAACACGGCGGTGCAAGGGAGCCTGACAGAAATCCACAAGGCGGCCATTCGCGCGCGCGACCTGGTGCAGCAGATCCTGTCCTTTAGCCGGCGCCAGCCGACCGAGCGCAAAGTCATTGCACTCTCGCCGGTGGTGGCCGAAGCGGAACATTTTCTTCGCGCCACGCTGCCGTCATGGCTGACCCTGAGGGTGCATTGCGCCGCCGACGCGCCGGCGGTGCTGGCCGACGCGACGCAAATGCAGCAGGTGCTCATCAACCTCGCCACCAACGCCACACAGTCGATGCGCGAGGGCACGGGGCACATCGACATCGGCCTTGATACGGTGACACTCGATGCCGCGCTGGTAGCCACTCACCCGCACCTGCATGCCATGTTCGCCAGTCATCCGGGGGAAACGGTGCGCCTGTCGGTGAGCGACGATGGTTCGGGCATGGATGCGGACACCCTTGCGCGCATTTTTGAGCCCTTCTTTACCACCAAACCGGTGGGTGAAGGCACTGGACTGGGTTTGTCGGTGATACACGGCATCGTTCAGGTGCATGAGGGCGCGATAGTGGTCAGGAGCGCGCCGGGCAAGGGCACGACCTTCGCCGTCTACCTGCCGGTTGCCGCTGAGGCGGCCGCTGCTCTTATTTCAAATGATGCAGCTGGTGCCAAGGCGAACGTCCCGGCGGCCGGCCTCGATGGCGTGAAACATATTCTGTTCCTGGATGATGAAGAGAGCTTGGTGTTCCTGATGAAGCGGCTTCTGGAGCGCCGCGGCTATCGCGTCAGCGGTTTCATCAAACAAAGCGAGGCGCTGGCCGCACTACGCGCCGATCCGGCCGCTTTTGATCTGCTGCTAACCGACTACAAAATGCCGGGCATGTCGGGCCTCGACGTGGCGCGTGAAGCGCACGCTATCCGCGCCGACCTGCCGGTGGCCATCGCCTCGGGTTTTCTCGACGAGACACTGCGCCAGACTGCGGCCGCCGCCGGGGTGCGCGATCTTATTTTCAAGACGACAGAACCTGATGAATTTTGCGCTGCGGTGCAGGCGATCGCAGGGAACGCAAAGACTTCCTAACAAGTGTCTGCTTTCGGAAATGCAATACGCCCTGCGGGCGAAGATGGGTGTCAGAGTTTGCCTTTTGCCTTTCATCGACGGATCGATGCGAAACAGCGTCGGCAGGGGCGCGAATAGACCGATGAAAATATCGATACGACTTCATGTTGATTGCGGACGCGCTTTGCGATAGACGCTGGCAGCGGGCAAGCGCTGGATCGCTGAGACATTCGAGATGATTCTGCAGCATTGAATACTCACCGCTAGCTTCCGGGCATCCGTTCGATCTGCTTGAGGTCTTTACGCGCAAGTGCCGCAAGTGTCGGCGGGCATCTCGTCCTTGGCGATGGCGTCGCGGGTTGCGCGAGCGACACGCGCAGCATACCCCACACATCGCACCAATCCTCGAGCCGATTGCGGAAGATCGCATGCCGGACTTTCCGTTTAGCGAAGGGATGGGCGACGAAATCAGTGCCGATTTGCGCCAACGCCTGATCAGCGAAACGGCGCACGAGTTGTACGTCAAACGAGGCTATTGCGACGGCTACGATTTAGACGATTGGTTAACAGCTGAAGCCGCTATAGACCATATCCTCCTAAATCCCGACGGATCTCGCGCTTTTTCCGAATAACCAAGTACTATCGAGTACTGTGGGATAACAAAGTCTGCGCAGCAATAGCGCCTTGGAAGTGACCCAGTATGGCAAGGCCCCGGTCGGCTATTGCGGTCAACGCTGCGACCCGCAGTCCGGTCGCCTTTGCGCGTGCGCTCAGCGCATATTCACGCGCCATGCGCCGCTGCGAAGTGGAGATCCTGACGCGGGGTGATGAGGCCGCCGTGCACGATTTCAGGGTTGCACTGCGTGCCCTGCGCAGTCTGTTCAAAGCGGCCGGGAAACATTTCGACGACGCGCCGCGCGCGAATTTTCGCGCCGAGTTTGCGTGGCTGACACAACGCACCGCTCCGGTACGCGATCTGGATGTGCTGCGCGCAGCACTTTCCGCATATCTTGCCGAAGTTCCCGCGGCGGCCGTGCGGCTTGAACAGTCATTCCGCCCAGTACTTGATGCAGCGCGGGCTGGCTATTTTGCGGATCTGCTCGCGGCCTTACGCAGTCCGCGTTATCACGCACTCCTGCGAAACTGGCAGACGAGCCTCGCGGCGTTGCGCAGAGACACGCGGCCTGCACCGACCATTGGGGAACAGATAACACGCGCTTTGCGACGTCGCCGGCGCATCCTCCTCGACTATCGGCGCCGCCAACTTAAAGATGCTGAAACGCTGCATGCCTTCCGCAAGGACTGTAAGCGGCTGCGTTACCTCACGGAGGCGTTTCATGGCCTCTTCGAGCCGGAGTCCTTGCGTGATGCCATCGATACCTACAAACAGATGCAGACCTTATGCGGTGAATGCTGGGACGCCGAGGTGCACGCGTATTTGCTGAAAAGTCTCGCGCCCCGCATTCGCCCGCCCCTCGCAGCGGTCGATTTCCGGGCGCTCATGGACGTCTTGACCGTCGTACGGGCGACGCGTTCTACTCTGGTCATGAACGCCTTTAAGGATTTTCAACGCAGTTTGAAGTTGCTGAAAGTGCGCCTGAAACCTCGGACTAGCCGATGATCGTCTGCGCGACTTATAACATCAAAGGCGGAGTCGGCAAGACCTCGGCAGCCGTCAACCTCGCGTATCTCGCAAGCGTCAAAGCAGAAGGGGGTCAGAGCTTGCCTTTTGCCTTTCATCGACGGATCGATGCGAAACAGCGTCGGCAGGGGCGCGAATAGACCGATGAAAATATCGATACGACTTCATGTTGATTGCGGACGCGCTTTGCGATTTAGATCCGGGCAAACGGAGCAAGGACTGTTTGACACGGCTGACGCGATCGCGCTGCCGTGAGACACCGCGCGACGCCCGCCGGACTCAGGCGAAGTTGAATCCGCTGTAGCCGTCCGCCGCGACTTTGCCGACAACCGCGACGTACTTCGGCGCGCCGCCGTTGTACACCAGATGGCGGACCTTACCGTACTCGTGGCCTTCGACGTTCGAGTTGTAGCCGGTGAACCAGCCCTTGGCTTTGCGCATCAGCACCGTGCTGTACATGTCGCCAACATGCTTGGTCCAGCGCTCCTCGGCCATCGGCACTGCCTCGAATCGCGTATGGCCGTTCTGCCAAGCGTATTCGAGCATCTGCGTCGCCCAGTCCACCCCGATCTCGATGCCGCGCGGGAAGTTGGTCGACGCCGAGCCGCTCTGCGGGCCGGCCACGGTCAGCATGTTCGGATAACCGGCGATGGACATGCCGAGGTAGGTGACCGGGCCGTCACGCCACTTGTCACGCAGCTTCTGGCCGTCGACGCCCTGGAAATCAATGTGATCGTAGGCGCCGGTGATGGCATCAAAGCCGGTCGCGTAGACCAGGATGTCGAACTCGAACTCGGCGTCGCTGGTCTTGAGACCCTGCTCCGTAATGCACTGGATGGGTGTCTCGTTGATATCGACCAGATGCACGTTGTCGCGGTTGTACGCCTCGTAGTAGTTGGTCTCGAGCGGCACGCGCTGCACGCCGAAGCCGTGATCCTTCGGCACCAGCTTCTCGGCGAGCTTCGGATCCTTGACGCGGCGCCGGATGCGCTCGGCGATGTATTCAGAGAATTCTGCGTTGGCCACTTCGTCGGTGAAGATCTCGCGGAAGTTGCTCAGCCAGATGCCGAAGCCGGGCTCTGCATAGAGCTTGTCCCACAGCGCAATGCGCTCCTCGCGCGACACCTCATAAAAGCCGCGTCGATCAGGCTCGTGCTCGAAGCCGCCCGGGGTGATGCTGCAGCGGTGGAATATTTCATCGTAGCGCTGCTTGATCTGTTCCATCTCCTCCTTGGAAATTTTGTAGTTATTGAGCGGGGCGGCCCAGTTCGGTCGGCGCTGGAACACGGTGAGGTCACCAACCTTGTCGGCGATGTCGGCGATGAGCTGGATAGCGGTCGCGCCGGTGCCAATCACGCCGACGCGCTTGCCGGCGAGTTCAACCGGCTCGTGCGGCCAGTCGAAGGTGTGGAAGGAGAGCCCCTTGAACTTCTCCACGCCCGGGTAGCGCGGCGGAGTCGGCGCCGACAGCAGGCCCAGGCCCGTGACCAGGAAGCGGCAGCGCATGTCGCGACCGTCAGCGAGGTGCAGCCGCCACATGCGGTGGTCCTCGTCCCAGTGGGCGGCTTCGACCTTACAGTTGAACTGCATGTACTGGCGCAGGCCGAACTTGTCGGCGACATGGTTGAGATAACGCAGGTTGTCGGGTTGGGGCGAGAAGCGCTCCGGCCAATCCCATTCCTTTAGCAGCTCCTTGGAGAACGAGTAGCCGTAGGTGTAGGAGTCGGAGTCGAAGCGACAGCCCGGATAGCGATTCATGTACCAGGTGCCGCCGAGGTCGGACAGCGCGTCGATGCAGGTAACGTGCTTGCCGAGCTGTACCAGCTTGTAGAGCTGGTAGATGCCGGTCACGCCCGCACCGAGGACGACGACTTCGTAGTCCGGGGCGAGGTCGGGTTTCTGTGCGGTGGCGGTTTGCGCGTTCATCTGTCTATCCCCTGGAATGTCTGCGGTGCCGTGCCGGCATCCGCGTGGAAGCTTACGGTTGGAGCGCACCTCGCGCGCGGGGTGCCTCGCGGGAAAGGGAAGCTAGCCTCGGCTTGCGCACCCCTTCAAATCACAGCGGCACGGCTTGGGACCCTGGTCCTTACTTCACGCCATCACAGAATTCCGGCAACACCTTGGTCGTCACCAGTTCCAGGTGACGCATCATCTGCTGCTGCGGGATCAGGCCGTTGTAGGTGAACATCCAGAAGTACTCGGCCGGCAACTTCTCGAACAGGTCGGCAAGCTTGCGCTTGACGGTGTCCGGGCTGCCGTAGATCACCAGCCCGCGTTCGGCCATGGTCTCGAAGTTGTTCGGTACATCGAACGCACCTTCACCCGGATTGGCGACCGCGGCATTAAAGCCAAAGGGTGCGAAGAAGTTGCACCAGATGATGGAGCCGGCCTTGCGCGCGATGGCTTCCGCTTCGGCATCGGTGTCGGCCACGATCACTTCGCGCACCAAGCCAATCTTCTCGCCAAGCTGGTAGTTCTTGCCGGCCCGGTTGGCAGCCTCCTGCGCGGCGCGGAACTGCGACAACGCCACCTCCGGGTGGGTCAGGATGGTGACCGGCACGCAACCGTTCTCCATCGCCCAGCGGATTGAGGACTCGGACACGCTGAAGGGCTGAAACAAATCGGGCATGCGCTTGTTGAAGGTCGCCGGCACGGTACCGATCTCAGTCAGCATGTCGTTCTCGTCGATGCCAGTGCCGTAATTTCGCGTGACCTCCGCCGCCGCCCACTTGGTATTCGGCGCCGGGATCTGCCAATGCGGGCTGTGATGGGAGAAGGCATCTTT
>CAMATU010000071.1 GCA_945861225.1 Klebsiella pneumoniae | reverse complement strand
TCCCGTCATCCCGGGTCTTCGCCCGGGATGACGAAATCGGGTGTCAGCATAGGGCGGAAGGCGCTGCGCTTTTCCGCCCTATGAGCTACGAACGCCCTGTGCGCTACTTGGTCGCTGCGAGCGCCGGTGCCGTGTCCGGTCGCGTCTGCCCGAATAACGCGTAGGCGCCAGCCGTCATTTGATGTGGCCGACCGAGCTTTTCTGCCACAAAATTCACGCTGAAAGTGGGCTTAAGTGCCTTACCATCCCAGTCGTACGCCTTGAGATATTGCACATCGCCCTCTGGACCTTTTTGCTTATCCCAGCTCGCGAGTAGCGAGGAGGTGAAATACACCCGTTTGCCGTCCCAGCTCTGCGAGACCATGTTGACCTGTTCGCCAATGTGCAGGCTGTAGATCTCTTTGGGCGCGTGCGGATTGGAAATGTCGAACAGGCGCGCCATGCCGTCATTCCAGGTATTCACCCACAGCCGCGAATCGTCGGCAGCGATTGAAATATCGACGGGCAGCGGGATTTTGCTTGCGTCGCCGATATCAGCCACGGCCTTGCTCTGCCATTCACCTTTATCGTCGCGGAAAATCAGGTAAATTTTTGAGGTTAATGCGGTGGTGGTGAAGCAGTAATCGTGTTTGGGGTTCCACGCACAGCGGATCTCAAGTGGTGCCCCGGGCACGTCGAACACTTTCTTGGGCTGGCGCGTATGCAAATCCCACAGCACCACCGAATTGCCGAAGCGCTTCATGGCCTCGGCATCGCCCATCATCTTGCCGAGTTCCATCATGTAGTTGTTCCAACCGGTAAACGAGGACGTAAACATCACGTTGAGGCGCGGTATCGCACGTACATCGTAGCCATAACCGTCCGCGATCTGACCGGACTTAACCGCGCCCTGCAGGTTGTCGTCGGTCGGCATCCAATGGGTGGTCAGATATTTGCCGTCATTAGTGTATTCCGCCATGCCGGTGCGACCGCCGTGATCCTGATTATTGGAAAGTCCGGTGATCAGCATCCGGCCGGGTAAGGCATAGAACGTATGCGGCCCGACGATGCCTTTGGTGTCGGCGACAAAGTCGGTCAAGGTCTTAACCAACTTGGGCTCGGCAGGATCGGTCGCCACATCAAACACAAAAATGGTGCTGGTATCGAGCCCACCCGCCCACAGAAAGCGGCGGTCGTCGGTAAATCCCGAGTGATGCGCCTCGTTGCGCCCACCCACTGACAAGGAGTGGATGATCTTGCCGTAGGTCTTGGAACCCGGTTTAACGTCGATCGTGACCAACTTGTCCTGTTCGTCGCCGACGCCCTGCACGCCGAGCGTCCACACATACATGAAATCTTCTTGGCCCACGATTTTCGCCATGTAAGGCGAAAAGCAGGTTTCATCGGCCCGGACAGTGCCGAACGCGCAGAGCGTGGCAGCGGTGAACCCAAGCAAGCAATGGCGTAGCGCGGAATATTTCATGTCATCCTCCAGTGGCAAGGCGTAAGGATTACGAACCCGGTACGGGCCGGCGAGCGTCGACTATAAACCACTGCAAGACAGTTGGCAGCGCTTCGCAGAGAATTATCTCTATCCGCTCAGTCGAAGGGGCGCCACATCAGCAGTAATTTCGGCATTAAAGTCAGCGCGGCCAAGATCGCGATGGTCATCGCGACGGTGGTCAGCATTCCGAACAGGATGCTGGGGATAAAATTCGACATCACGAGGATCGAGAAGCCGAAACACACCACCAAGGTGGTGTAGAAGCCGGCCTTGCCGATGCTGGAGTGGCAGTGGTACATGGTTTTCACGCTATCGCGCAGCGTCCGATGCTCCAGGCGATACCGGTACAGATAATGGATGCAATCTTCAACCGCGATGCCCATCGTGAGGGCGGCGATCATGATCGTCATCATGTCGAGCGGAATCCCGGCCCAACCCATGAAGCCCAGGACCGAGATCGCGGCGAGCATATTAGGCAGCACACCTATTATCGCCGCACGCAGATTTCGAAATAGAATCCACAAGGTCACGAGCACGCCCAGCATGGCACCGCCGACTGACTGAATCTGCGAGGAATACAGGCTCTGCAGCATGTTGTTGTAGAGCACGAGCAGGCCGGCGACTTTGAATTCCTCCGGTTTAAGCCCGAGGTCCTTCTGCAAGCCAGTTTGAATCTGCTCCAGTAACGCGCGCCGATGCAACTTAGGGTTCGAATCGAGAATTCTGAGCGAAATTCGCGCCTCGTCATCGTCGATTGAAATGTAGGGCGAGAGCATCTCGTGCTTCAGATTGCCCGGCAGGCGCTTGTAGATGACATTGAGTTCAAACGGATCAAATTCCCGCCCCTTGTTCAGATCTTCCGCCACCCGCACCAGCGAGGCCAGGGACATCACCTTGCCGACCCCGGGAATTTTTTCCACGTAGTCGTGCACCTGCTTGATGCGCGCGACTTTCTCGGGGGTGAACCAGTATTCGGATTTCGGGGTCGGTTCCGCCTCGCCGTAGAGCTCCTCAAGTTCGCTACTGGTGCTGTCCGCCGCATCGACTTCGGGCGGAGGAAATTTCAAAATAATCTCGAGTGGCGTGGTGCCGCCCAAGGTTTCATCAACTTTTTTCAGCCCCTGATAAATCTCGGTGCTTTGTTTGAAATAGCTGATGAAACTGTTCTCGACTTCGAGCCGAGTGGCGCCGATGCTCCCGGCCACTGCAAGCAACAGCGAGACCACGATCACCAAGGTGCCGTGCCGGTCGGTAAGGCGGGCCAAGCGTGCCGTGAAACCTAATTCCTGGTTTTCTGCAGGCGGCGGCGGGTGCTTCGTCATCAGCACCATCATGGCCGGCACCAAAGTGAAGACCACCACATAGACCACCAGCAAACTCACCGTCATCATCCAGCCGAAGTCGATGATCGGTTTGATCGAACTGGTGACCAGCGAGGCGAAGCCGATGATGGAAGTGAGTGAGGTATAAAGGCACGGTCGTGACATATCGTGAATCACGCCGCGCACCAGTTCGAATTGCGACCACGCTGGATGTTCCGCGAGCAGTTCCCGATAGCGCACAATCAAGTGGATGTTGATCGAAATCGTCAAAATCAAGGTCAGCGCGATAAAATTAGAAGAAATGACGGTGAGATGCCAGCCGACATGTCCGAGCAGACCAAGGATTAAGGTCGTGCAAAACGCACAGGTAATGACGGGCGTGAGCACCCAGCGAATTTCGCGGAAGATATAACCGAGCATGCCAATGGCGAGCACCATTGCGCCTAGCCCGAAAATGACGATGTCCGCGCGTACAAAGGTGATCATGTCATCGGCAATCATCGAGATGCCGCCGAGGTGGATTTCGCCGCGCGAGTCGAAGGTCGCGAGCAGCGCGCGCAGGGTCTCCAGGGTCGCATGGTTCGCCACATCCACTTGGTCTTTCTGCTGCTGGTAGAGCGGTTCCACTTCAGTCAGACGTGCGCTTTGTGGCGGGTTCAGGCCGGTGGTCCCGCGCTTGTAGAGCAGATCGGCACGTTCAATCTGCAACAGGCGATACTTCAGGTTCTCATGGAGCACCACGCGCATGGCGGTGGTGCGTGCGTCCGGGCTCAGCACCACATTGCGATAAAGCGGGCTGGTGGTTAATTCTTCGCGGGCTTTGTCAAGGTCAACGTCGGTTGCCTCCAGGGTGCGGTAGTGCGTCGCGACTTCAGACAATTTACCCGGTCGGTTCTTCACCAGCGGAACATCGAGGACGGTGACGACCGAAGCAACCTGGGGCAGTGCTTTGAGTGCTTTACGCAGGTCACGGATGAGCGCCATGCCTGGCGCGCTGAACAAGCCTTCCTGCGGATTTACAGTGACGAACAAGAAATCACGGGCGTTATAGCGTAACGCGAGGTCACGGAATTCTTTTAAGTCGGGATCGTTTTCCAGCAGCAATGAATCGGCCGACGCGTCCAGTCGAAAGTTCGCTAAGCCGAGCGCGAATAGCGCTAACGTTAGAGCCAGAATCGCCAAAGTGAGGCGCGGTTGCGCGAGTACCAGACGGTCGTAGAAATCAGCAAACATGGCAGTGCGCTAGTGGGTCGTGGACGCGTGGTTCGGAGTATCTGGGTAAGCGGGCGGCGACGCTTGGTCATTTCAGCGACCGTTGACCGAGGCGCATGATAGCCGGAAGGCCGGCGGGCCACTATCCGCTTGCAGAAAATAATCCGGCTAACCTGCCAGCACCCCGGCCAGGTTCAACGCTAAATTGAATGTCGGAGTTGCGGCTTATTACCGGGCGCGCGCCTTTGCCTTAGCGCAGGCATCGGGCAGACTGTTTTGCATGCCATGGTCAATGTCTCAGCGATGCAGAGCCGCGTGACGCCCCGCCCAGCGGAGCCCGCGCCAGCAGACATCGCGCCCCGCGTGCGTGAAAGGCAATTGCGCCTGGCCTTTGAGAACGGGCGCTTCGCGATTTTCCCGCTCGCAATCTCTGCGCTCTGCTTCACTGGTCTGCTCGCCGGGGTCGTTCCGCGTGCGCAACTTACGGGTTGGCTGATCGCGATGTTGGCCTTGATCGGCGCGCGGATTTTGCTGACTTTAAGTTTCCAGGCGCCGGACAGCGATCTGACTCGCTGGTTGCGCTACCAGCGCTGGGTAATGGCGGCCATTGGCCTACTCTACGGCCTCACTGCTTGGTGGGTCCCGCTGCCCAGCCAAGCTTGGTTGCTTGCGGTGGTCAACTTATGGCTCGGCGGTCTCGCCGTGGGCGGCCTCATGGGCCAGGGAATCGTGCCGGGACTCGGCTTGGCGTTTGCGCTGCCGGCCCTGGCACCCATGATGATCCGCTTGTTTTTGACCGGCGATCCAACTTTGACTGCGCTTGGCATCGGTAATCTGATGTTTTACTTGTATGTCTGCAGCATTGTCATTCGCGCGCAGAACTTCACCTTATCGGAAATTCGGCATCGCGCCCGCTATGAAACGCTTGCTGCCAGTCTCGAGGTCCAGCGGCAGCGCTCTGACACCCTCGTGGCGGGCCTAACGCAAGAAATTGCGCGTCGCAAACGGATCCAGGTGGCTCTCAAGGTCGCGCGCGATAACGCGCGCCGCCAATCGGAACGCGATCACCTGACGGACTTGGCCAATCAGCGCACCCTTGAGCGGGTGCTCCGGCGCGAGTGGTTGCGCGCGCAGCAACAACAAAAGCCACTGTCGTTGGTGCTCTGTGATATTGATCGCTTTCGCGCCTACAACGAACGCTATGGTCATCACGCGGGTGATTTATGCCTGGCACGGGTGGCACGTTTGTTGGTTGCGCTTACCGCGCGTGAAGACGCCTTGGTGGCACGTTTCGGTGGCGAGGAATTTGCGCTGCTGTTGCCTGACACTGGCGAGTATGTGGCGCAGGAGATCGCGGAGGCGATTCGCTCGACAATCTATGAGCAGACCATTCTGCACGGTGCTTCCGATGCTGAGCGCGTAGTGACCGCGAGCTGCGGCGTGGCAACTATTCTGCCGGAACCGACGCAGCGCCCCACTGCACTCGTTGAAGCGGCGGCCTTGGCCCTGAAGCGTGCCAAAGCCGCGGGACGCAACTGTGTCTACACGTTGGCCGTGAGCGCGGCGCGCGACAAACTTTAGCTCGCGCGCGACGTTTTACTCGGCTGATGCCGGGTGTCATGATGATTCTCGATCCTCCCCCCGAGCACTCAATGACGGCAACTTTCGCAACCGAGATAGGCGTTTTCCTGGACGAACTCGCAGTGCTCGCAGGCAGCGCGGCGCTGCCCTACTTTCGAACTCACCTGGCGATTGAGGATAAAGGGGGCGCGCATTTCGATCCGGTGACAGCCGCTGATCGCGCAGTCGAACAGGTGCTGCGCGAGGCCATCCGAAAGCGCTATCCAACGCATTCGATTATCGGCGAAGAATTTGCCGAGCAGCGCGGCGATTCCGCCTGGCGCTGGATTATCGATCCGATCGATGGCACCCGTGCGTTCGTGTCTGGGCTCCCCACCTGGGGTACCCTGATCGCGCTCTGGGAAGGCGATCAAGCGCGTTTCGGGATGATGTCACAACCTTTCGTTGGTGAACGTTTCAAAGGTGTTGGTGGCCACGCGTATTGGACGCGGGGGCGAGACTCCGCGCCGCTCAAAACCCGCGCAGTCGAGACACTTGGCGCGGCGACTTTGTTCGCCACGGCGCCCGAAATGTTCGCGCGAGACTTTGAGTGGTCGCGCTTCGAACAGTTATCTAAGCGTGTGCGGTTAACGCGCTTCGGGGCCGACTGTTATGCCTATTGCCTGCTTGCCGCAGGACACGTGGATTTGGTGGTTGAGGCTGGTTTGGGCTTTTACGACATTGCAGCCTTAGTGCCGATAGTGGAAGGTGCCGGCGGCGTAGTGAGTGACTGGCAAGGCGCGCCAATCCGCGCGGGAGGACAGGTGATCGCCGCCGCGAATCCCGTGCTCCATGCCTGTGCATTGGCGATTCTGCGCGGTGCTTGAGGGGCTCATCCCGCGCGGCGTGTTGATTTTCGCGATGCTGCTTCATGCCGCCACCTTAGGCGCCACTGAATTCCCGCTAAACCCCCAATATCAACACGCTATCGACGCGGTCAGTGCGGGAGACATATCACTGCGCCGGAACTTTGCGGAGATTTCTCTCACGGCATTGATTGCGGCTAACCAGGCGGAAATCGCGCGCGCGGGTCGTGCCGGCCATCGCGGGCGCTGGCAAACTGGCGCCAGCCAGTATGTCGCGCACCTGGAGGCCCTGTTGGCACAACTGTCGACGGTCGGCGAGATCGCCGTGGTCCGCGAGCGGCATGGCGTGGTGCGCCTCGCACTGGACGCTGATCAGGTCATGTTGACGGTGCCACGACTATCACAGCAGGGAAAGTTCGAGGCGGCCCTGGCGGCACGTCTGTGTCGAGATATGAACTGCGCCGAGGCGGCGTCACCACTTACCGAAACGCTTCAAGCGCAGACGCGCGAAGTGCAACGGGAATGGCTGTTCAGCGATCAGGGGCCACCAGTGTTGGCCGCGGCCGATGGCCTCAACTGCACCTTTGGCGACACGCGCCATTTGCAATTGAAAGAGGCGGCGTGTTCCGGGGTGATGCAGGAACTGCGCTTGGTCGCCGCTGGCTTGCGCGCAGTCGCGCAAAGCGGCGGTACCCTCGACTGGAATTCCTTCAAGGTCCATTACAGCCCACTCGATGAGGGGGTGCGCGTCACCTACGACGCGCAGGGGACTTACTTCAATCTTGAACTCCATTATCTGGGGCATGCTCCAGAGATTTGGCGAGAAGCTATTCCGTGGCTGCAAGCGCGATTGCGCGGTCATGCCGGGTATTACATGATCAAGGCGCCGGAGCGCCTCGCCTATGTCGAGGAGCGCTGAGAGAACCCGCGCAAGACGTGCGCACTTCGCGCCGATATCCCGCTTTGTCAGTTTTTTAAGGGTCGCCAGGTATGAAGAGTTTTAAACATTTGCTGTGGAGCGGATTGCTGGGCGGATTGGCGGTCACCGCGCACGCCGATGAACGTTATCAGGCGATCCCAATCAGCTCCGGCTCGGATTTCGGCACGGAGAAAGCGTTGATTCTCGATACCGCCGCGGGTCACATGTGGATTTGGACCGAAAGCCCGGCGACCGATAGCGAACCGGGTGGCCGCTACGTGATTTACCAAGGCCAACTCACGCCAGGGGATCAGATTGGCGATATTGTGCTGAAACAGGAATGGCCGGTTCCGAATGTGTCGCCCATCCCCCCCCCGAAAATGACCGGAGGCCTAATACCCTACGAGGCACCGGCGCCGCGCGCTGAACGCGCATGCGGCTGAGGCACAAACGGGCCGTCGTCACTGGCGGCAGTACTGGTATCGGTCGCGCAGTGGTGCAGGCGCTGGCACGTGAGGGTGCGGCGGTGGTCGTTAACTACCGCCACTCCCGGCAGGCGGCGCAAGCGTGCGTGAATGAAGTGCTGCAGCACGGCGGCCAGGCACACGCGATCCAGGCAGATGTGACCTCTGCACTGGAGATGGAGCGTCTTGTCACGCAGTCCATCACGCAGTTGGGCGGCATTGATATTTGGGTCAATCTCGCGGGCGCCGACATTCTGACTGGGGCGGGCGCGCAGCTCTCCGATCACGCTAAGCTCGCGCTTCTCATAGACACGGATCTGCGCGGCACGATGTACGCGAGTTGGGCCGCTGCAGAGGAATTGGCTAAACACCCGGGGAGTTGTTTGATCAATACCTCCTGGGATCAGGCGTTGCACGGAATGGGCGGGCGAAATCCCGAAATGTTTGCGGCAGTCAAAGCCGGGATCACGGGCTTTACCCGCGCGCTCGCCCGTACCTTGGCGCCGCAGGTTCGGGTGAATGAAGTAGCCCCCGGCTGGATTGAAACCGCCTTTGCGGCGGACGACATGGCACCTGCGTACCGCGCACAGGTGATCGCGGCGACGCCGCTGCAGCGTTTCGGTTATCCGCAGGATGTCGCGGCGGCAGTGCTCTTTCTAGCCAGCGACGAGGCGTCCTTTATCACCGGCCAAACGCTGTTGGTGAATGGCGGGTTGGTCAGCTGAGGTAAGCGACAGAATAGCGATCCTCGCCTTCGATCTGGGTATCCGCAGCAAAGCGCCGTTCGATGAACTCGAGTCGTCTATCATGTGCACTGCGCAGCACAATGGACGAACAGCGTGTGCCGTAACCCGGGGTGTGCACAAAAATCGTTTCTTCGAGACGCGAAAAATCGGGCTCAGGTACGCGATCTGGATTGCTGATTTCCGCATCGCGCAAGGCGCCGAGCAGGGCCTCAGCCAGGGCGGCGCCGGTTAGTTTACGCAGGGGCGCGAAAGCGGCTTTGAGTCGTTCGACCTTCGGCCACGGGTAAGCGAAAGCGGTGTTACTAATCCCGTATATGCCAGGTTGCAGTTCCCGGTTCCCTTCGTTTGACCAGCAATACAGACGCGAGTCATCGCACAGGATCAGATTACACCCGGCATAACGGCGCGCGTCCAGATCGAGCCGCGCCAGAAAGTGCGCGGTTGAAACCGAGCGCAGTAAAAAATCCCGCACCAGGTGCCCGCGTGAGTAACCTGCAGCCGGCTGGTGAGCGCCGCGTAAATTCGTCACTGCACTGAAATGTCCGCTGCTGTTCACCCCTAACCAAGTGCCGCCCGCCTGCAAATCGCGCCCTGCCAGCAAGACAGGATGTTCGGGCCAATAGGCGGCTGGGGTACTCGGTCGCGCATAGAACTCGTCGCGATTTGCCGCGACCACCAGGTCATAGTCGGGATGCGCGTGGTAGGCGACCAGCAAGATGCACATTCTGGTTAGGACTCGCGGCGCGCCGTTCAGTAATGAAGGAGGGAATGCACCGGGTGTGGCGCAAGCAAGTTTCGGCCAGCGAGGAAATCGAGTTCGATCACGAAGGCGTAGCCGACCACGCGTGCGCCGCTACGCTTGATTAAGGTGCCACTGGCGGCTGCCGTGCCGCCCGTCGCAAGCAAATCATCTACGAGCAAGACCTGATCGTCTTTGGTGACTGCATCGATATGGATTTCCAGACTCGCCTCGCCGTATTCGAGCGCGTACGCCGCGCGATGGGTTTGGTGCGGTAGTTTACCGGGCTTGCGCAGCGGCACGAAACCGACGCCTAAAATATACGCGACCATGCTGCCGAAGATGAATCCCCGCGCTTCCATGCCGGCCACCACGGTTATGCCACCAGCACGGTAGGGTTCTGCCAGCGCTTCCGCAGTGGCTCGAAGTAACCTGCCATCGGCCATGACCGGGGTGAGATCCTTAAAGAGAATTCCCGGCTTCGGAAAATCCGGGATGTCCCGTACCTTCGATTTCAACAGCTCCACAATCCTTTCTCCTCCGCTTCAATAGGTTCTCGATGATAAGGACCCTGGTTGAAATTATCTTCAGGGCACCGCTATAAATCCGCTGAAGGCGCGCTTGCACCTTGCCCTCATCGCCTTGCTCGAAATTTATAGCGGTGCCCTTTACATTCGGTCGCGCTGGTCGATCTCGATCATTTCAAAAGGGTCAACGATCAGCACGGGCATCTGATGGGTGATCGGGTGCTCCGCACAGCAGCCCACCGCATTTCCCATCACCGCCTGTGTGGGGGTGGCCTACGCAACACCTCAGTTGGGCTCGGAACCGGCAGCGTTGGTCCAGGCCGCAGATGCCGCGATGTACAGCGCGAAACACACTGGCCGCAACCAAGTAGTGATCGCTGACGCGTTTAACCTCGTGGCGCCTTGAAGGCGAGCGGCTGCTATGTGGAATTCGCCGCTGGTGGAAGAACGTCTCAGCTGGTCCGATAGACGAGGAGTTCCTGTCCGAGTTGCAGAGTGGCACGGGTGGCTAACTTGTTCCAAGCCACCAGGTCGCCAATCGTCACCTTGAATTGGCGCGAAATCGTCCACAGCGAATCGCCTTGCCGAACTCGGTAGCGCACGACGCTACGGCTGGCGATCGCGGGATGGTGAGCGTCGGTGCGAGGAAGCACAATTCGCTGTCCAATCCGCAGGGGATGGTTACGGCTAATCCCATTGAGGCGCTCCAGCTGCGCGACGCGGGTGTCAAAGCGTCGCGCAATCACCCACAGAGAGTCCCCGCGTTTCGCGGCGTAGGTGCGCGTTGAAGTGCCTGGCACTCGGGGTTCCGTTGCGCTGGCGAGCGAGGTTCGGGTCGGTGGCGAGGATGGTGCAAGCTGGGCGGCCACGCGGATTGCGGCGTCGAGCGCGGTCGCCGGCACTTGCACTTTTTGCGCGCTGATTGGACCGGTATGCCAGCCTTTAAGGCCTGGATTGAGCATGCGGAAAGTCTGTTCGTCGATGTTTGCGAGCTGCACCAGGCGCCGCAGATCAGTGGGTTGGCGTAATTCCAATGACGTGAAGTACGCCTGATCCGGCAGCGGTTCAAGGTTTAGGCCGTAGACAGCAGGTCGTCGGTATATTTCCACTAGCGCCAGAAAACGTGCAAGCAGCTTGTGAGTTCCAGTGGTTAACGGCAGCGACCACACATCAGTCGCCAACCCGGCCCGTTGATTTTGCGCAATCGCGCGTTCCACATTGCCCCAACCCGCGTTATACGCCGCAATTGCCAGTAACCAATCGCCGTCGAAGCGCGTATGCAAGGCGTCCAGGTATTCAAGGGCAGCCGCAGTCGAGGTCACAACGTCTAGGCGATCATCGCGCCAGGTGGTGCGCTGCAAGTCGAACGTGCTGCTGGTGCCAGCCATGAACTGCCACAAGCCGGCGGCGCCAAAAGGGGAGATCACGGCGGGCTGATAACCGCTTTCCAAAATTGGCAGTAAGGCGAGATCTGGTGGGACACCTAGGCGCTTGGTTTCTTGCAAGATGAAATGCAGGAAAGGCGCGGCCCGGGCGGATGTCTCGCGCAGGAATTTGCGCTGTCCGCGATACGCCATGATTTCACGGCGTACCGCCACCCGTTGCGGTGCCTGGAAGGTCAATGAGTGGCCAAACGTCACCCATAAGTTTTTGAGGTCTGAGGCGGGGGACTTAGTTGGCGTAGACGCTGGCCGCACTACCGGGGCGACCGAGACTACCTCGCGTGCTGATTGTTGAATCTCGGGTTTGGTGACCGCCGAATGGTCGGCAATTTCAACTTCCTTAAAAAGGGTTCCGAATTCGGTCGGGAGGATTGTTTGTGAGCAGCCGCTGGCGAACAAAGTGGTCGCCACAATGAACAAGCGGCAGGGGGGGGCGTGTCGGTGCTGCATGACCGCATCCTATTGAACCGGTCTTCGTTAGGTCAACCCTTGCGCGCAGATGAGTTGCAGATAAGGCTGCGATGTCAGCGCCTGACGGGGTCCCTGGTTGATCCACCATTTTGCCGCGACGGTGCGCGCGGTGAGTGTGCTCGCGGCCTCGGGATTTGTTATGGTGCAGACGAATCATGATCAGGCGCTGGTGTGCGGCGCCTACTAATCCGAAAAGTGCAGGACAGAGGGCGGCGAATGGATTTAACGTTTTGCTGACCATAGATTTGAGTAGGCGCTCCGCGGTCCCGCACGATGCGGGTTAACGTCAACGCGCACCCCCTGGCGACGCCCGGACTGGCGGGTTTGCGCGCCTGGTACCAAGAATTGGCCGGCCAGACGGTCGCCGAATTTGAGCGCGATATCGCGCGCGAGATATTGCCGAATCTGTTCGGTTATCACTTGGTACAGATTGGTGAAAGCGCCAACGAGCTGTGCGACTTCAGCCGAATTTCCCACCGCGTAATGCTCGGCCTGGAAGCCCCGTCAAGCGGTGCCGCGAGCGCTATCGCGCGACCCGACGCACTGCCGCTCGCGAGCAATTCGATAGACGTCGTGATCCTGCCGCATGCCCTGGAATTCGCCCCTAATCCTCACGGTATTTTGCGCGAAGCCGAACGTATCTTGATCGGCGAGGGGCATATTTTGATTCTGGGCTTTAACCCCTGGAGCGTCTTTGGACTGTACCGGCGGGCCCTGAGTTGGCGCGGCCACGCGCCGTGGTCGGGTGATTTTCTGGGGCTGACGCGGGTACGAGATTGGCTGGGGTTACTTGGATTTGAAGTGGACCGTGTGCTGCGGGCGTCTTATCGGCCTCCGCTCAGGAGTCAGCGTTGGCAGCAACGTACCGAATTCCTGGAGCGGTTCGGCGGGCATTTTTGGCCTATGTTCAGCAATCTTTACGCAGTCCTGGCCCGTAAGCGCGTGGCCGCCGCGCGACCCATCCCCGCGAGCTGGAAAATGCGCCGTCGGCTGACCACCGCGAGCGCGATTGAACCCACCGTTCGCCAAGCGCAGCCTGTCGTCGGGGGCGATGAGGTGAAACGTCCGTGAGCGTGCAGGTGGTGATCTATACGGATGGCGCGTGCCGCGGAAATCCGGGGCCTGGCGGCTGGGCGTCATTGCTACGTTATGGGGATCACGTGCGCGAACTCTCTGGGGCAGCAGCCCATACCACCAATAATCGGATGGAATTAATGGCGGCGATTAGGGGGCTCGAGGCTCTGACGCGTCCCACAGTGGTCGATCTATTCACCGATTCACAGTATGTGCAGAAGGGGATCACGGAGTGGCTGGAGGGCTGGATCGCGCGCGGCTGGCGCACAGCCAGCAAGTCCCCGGTGAAGAACGCGGATCTCTGGCAGCGTCTGCAAGCGGCCACCGCGTCGCACACTATTCGTTGGCGTTGGGTGAAAGGACATTCGGGGGTGCCGGACAACGAGGCGGTCGACCGCTTGGCCAATATCGCGATCGACGAACTGCTACAGCAACGAGAGAAAGGCTGATTACGACATGCGGCAAATAGTGCTGGATACCGAGACGACGGGCTTGGCACCCGAAGACGGGCATCGCATCATCGAGCTCGGTTGTATCGAAATTTGCAATCGGCGGGTCTCGGAGCAGCGCTTCCAGCGCTATCTGAATCCGGAGCGTGAAATTGATATCGGTGCGGCGGAGGTGCACGGACTCACCCTCGAGAAGCTGCGCGAATACCCGCGCTTTCAGGAGGTCGCGCTTGAATTTGTCGAATTCATCCGAGGCGCCGAGCTCATTATTCATAACGCACCGTTCGATGTCGGCTTCATCAACCACGAACTCTCGCTGCTAGGAGAGGCCTGGGGCAAATTGGAGGATTACTGCACAGTCTTCGATACGCTGAAACTTGCCCGAGAGCGCCACCCCGGCCAACGCAACAGCCTTGACGCGCTATGCAAGCGTTACGAAATCGATAATGCGCACCGCAATCTGCACGGCGCTTTGTTGGATGCAGAGTTGCTGGCGGACGTTTACCTTGCGCTGACCGGCGGCCAAAGTGCGTTGGTGCTGGATTCCCAGGCGCGCCTGGGACAGCACGCTGGAACTGCCGGCGTCGCGTCGCGCAACGGGCCGCGTCAGCTGCGCCTAATTAGTGCCGATGCGGGCGAACTGGCAGCCCATCGCGCGCGTCTGGAGGGGATCACGCGAGTTAGTGGAGGCCGCTGTGTCTGGGCGCTGGAAGACGCGTAAGGTCAAGTCCTAGCAACTTCATCAGGGTCGGTATTTCCGACCCGCTGTTTAGTGTTTAGTGGGTGGCTGGTGCTGCCGCTTCGATCATCTTCTTCAATTCGCCGCGTTGGTAGAGGTCGAGGACGATGTCACAGCCGCCAACCAATTCGCCCTTGATGAAGACCTGTGGGAAGGTGGGCCATTGCGAGAATTGTGGCAGATGTTGCCGGTACTCAGGCTGGCTAAGCACATCAATATGATGGATCTGCGCGCCGCAGGCTTGGAGCGCCTGTGCAGTCCGCATAGAGAATCCGCATTGCGGGAATTGCGGTGACCCTTTCATAAATAAAACGACTGGGTATTGCTCGACGAGCGCTTGGATCTGCTGTGTCATGTTCATGTGGAGTTCCTCATCCGGCGGAAAGCGGAAGATGCGCATAGTGTAGGCGAGCCGGCGCGAGGTTAAAATGCCTGGTGCCAAGTGTCGGCGCAATGGCGGCCTACTTGGCACGCTGCAGAATCCTCCGCATCGACGACCTTCGCCGGCCAGTGCCCATGCTCTTGCAGGCACAGGCTTGAATCTTATGGGGGGGTCAAAGACAATGACGCCTTCGCTCACGCATTCACCTGCACACCGAACACAGAAGGGCAACGTAATGAATCCATTAGAGACTTTGGGTGGCACCGTGACGGCAGGCATCGTCCTCGCCGTGGTTCTCGCCTACTTCGCGAAGATGCTGGTTGGCGGGTAATCCGCGTCGGTCAGCGTTCCGTAACAGTTGATGATAAAAAACGACACAGTTTGCGATAACCCCGGGAGGGAACATGATTGACCCAGGTATGCTGGTACGGTGGCTTCACATCGTGGTCGGTGTGATGTGGATCGGTTTGCTTTATTACTTCAATTTTGTGCAGGTCGGCGCACTCGCGCAGGCGAACTCAGAGGCGAGCACGGGCGGTCCCGGTGGCGCGGCAATCACTAAGTATGTCGCGCCGCGCGCGTTGTTCTGGTTCCGTTGGGCGGCTCTCGCGACCTGGCTCAGTGGTGCGGCGTATATTGAGCTCGCGCCACAATACTCGGCCTATGGGCTCGCTGGTGTATTCAGCTTAGGTCTGGGTGCTGCCAATATCGGCCTTACTTCAATCGGGATTGGCGCGTGGCTCGGCACCATCATGCTGCTCAATGTGTGGGGTCTGATCTGGCCTAATCAGAAAAAAATTCTGGGGCTGGTGCCGGCAACTGACGAGCAGAAAGCGCGCGCACGGCGGGTGGCCTTTCTCGCATCGCGCACCAACACCATGCTCTCTATCCCAATGTTAATGTTCATGCAGTCCGCTAGTCATAAGCTGCCTTTTTTTATGAACTGACAGATTAGTTGAGTAAAGCGGTTGAAACTGAGCCCGGCCCTTAGGCCGGGCTCAGCGTTTCGGCGACCGCAATGTGTGCTGTACCAGCGCTATTTTTGCTCGCCGCACCACGGCTGCGCGCTGCACTGGTGGTCGGCAAATTGTCTATCCAGCCCGGTTGAGGATCCTGCAAATTGTCGCTACGCCACTTTCTGAGTTTGTTTGACGTGCAGCGCGGAGAGGCGCACGCAATTCTGCAACGAGCGTCCGAACTCAAGCGCCTGCGCGCAGCAGGGGTTCGACCGCAAATCTTCGAACGTAAGGTGCTTGCCATGATCTTCGAGAAATCCTCCACTCGGACCCGCGTTTCGTTTGAGTCCGCGATGCTTGAGGGCGGCGGTGGGGCGGTTTTCCTTTCTCTGCACGATTCACAATTGGGTCGTGGTGAACCGATCCAAGATACGGCGCGGGTGTTATCGCAAATGTGTGACGCGATTACGGCCCGCACCTTTACCCATCGCACCGTAGAAGAGCTGGCGGCAGCGGCCACCGTGCCGGTGATTAATGCCTTAACTGACCGCCTGCATCCCTGCCAGCTGCTAGCCGATATGCAGACCTTCTTGGAGCATCGCGGGGAGATTCGAGGACGGCGGATCGCCTGGGTGGGCGACGGCAACAATATGTGTAACACCTATATTGAAGCGGCGCAGCTGTTCGAGTTTGAGCTTGCGATTGCCTGCCCTCCGTCGTACCTGCCGGTGGTCGATGACCATGTGCGTGGCGCGGCTAATATCGAACTGTGCAAGGATCCCCAAGCGGCTGTGGCAGGGGCTGATGTGGTGGTCACGGACGTCTGGGTGAGCATGGGGCAGGAAGCGGATGCTGCGCAGCGCCGCGCTGAGTTGAGTGCTTATCGAGTCGACGCAGCGCTGATGGCCCGCGCCAAGCCGGACGCTTTGTTTATGCATTGTCTGCCCGCACATCGTGGCGAAGAAGTCACCGCAGAAGTTATCGATCATCCGCGCAGCGTGGTGTGGGATGAGGCAGGGAACCGACTGCATGCGCAGAAAGCCCTGCTAGAGTTCCTGTTAAATCCATGAGTCACGTGTAGATGCGAATTCTGATCAGCAACGATGATGGATATCGGGCGCAAGGATTGGTGGAACTGGCAGAATGCCTAGGCCGTATTGCTGAAGTCACGGTGGTCGCCCCGGAACGCAATCGCAGCGGGGCGAGTAATTCTTTGACTCTTGATCGACCTTTGCGGGTGAGTGAGATCAGGCGAAACTATTTCGCGGTAGACGGCACTCCCGCCGACTGCGTCAACCTTGCGTTAACCGGCATGCTGGAAACGCGACCGGATTTGGTTATTGCGGGGATTAATGCGGGTGAAAATCTAGGCGAAGACGTGCTGTATTCCGGCACTGTCGCGGCCGCGATGGAGGGCGCGCTCCTGGGCTATCCGGCACTCGCCACTTCGCTCGCAAGCCGCGAAGACCGCCCGGATTACGCGGCGGCAGCCACGATTATTCTGCAGCTCGTGAGGCGCTTTGAGGTATCCGCGTTGGCTCCCGGTCAGCTGCTTAATGTGAATATTCCAGGGCATGGAAAGATTAATGGCACCCTGGTCACGCGGTTGGGGCGTCGCCATAAAGATACGACCAGCGTGCGTCAACTGGATCCCAAAAATCGCCCGATTTATTGGATTGGACCAGCAGGATCGCCGGGCTTCGACGCCGGCCCTGGGACAGATTTTCATGCGCTCGCCAATGACTATGTTTCGGTAACGCCGATCCAAACGGATATGACGGCGTACACCCAACTGGAGCTCACCACCGCGTGGTTGAATACGAACGACCACTCCTCATGAGCGACCGCAGTGGCATTGGCATGACGTCGCAGCGCGCGCGGAATAGGCTAGTCGATCAGCTGCGCACGATGGGGATCGGTTCGGAGGAAGTGCTCGATCTAATCCGTACCACGCCACGGCATCTGTTCGTTGATGAGGCGTTAGCGAGCCGCGCTTACGAAAACAACGCGCTGCCAATCGGCTTCGGCCAAACCATCTCACAGCCCTATATTGTGGCCGCGATGACCGAGTTGCTGCTCACTACCGGCCCGTTGCTTAAGGTGCTGGAGATCGGTGCAGGCTGCGGCTATCAAACGGTCTTGTTAGCGAAACTCGCGAAAAATGTTTACAGCATCGAGCGAATTGCGTCGCTGGCGAATCGGCTACGCGAACGCCTGCATGAACTGCGGGTGACCAATGTCCGCGTGCGACATGGCGACGGTCGCCAGGGCTGGGTAAATCACGGGCCATTCGACGCGATACTCGTCGCTGCGGCGGCGAGCGTTGTGCCTCAGTTGCTGCTTGAGCAACTGGCAGAGGGTGGGCGCTTGGTAATGCCGGTCGGCGTGCCAGGCGAGCAAACGTTAATGCTCTTGCGACGGACTGCCGAGGGGATCACCGGAGAAGCCTTGCAAACGGTGAATTTTGTCCCGCTTGTGGATGGCGTGGGATAGGGCGCCATGCGCTTGCCGGTGCACCAGTGGAGGATGGTCGGACTGTTGATGCTGGTATTTTTCGGGGTGGGTTGTGCGCGCCACGCCCCGGCGCCGATAGAAGAGAAAGTATTGACGCCCGCGCTGGCTAAACCCGGCGTCCGCACGCCTAAGCCGCAATCCGCTAAGACGCCCATTAAAGGCGAAATCTACCGCGTGCAAGCCGGCGACACACTGTATTCAATTGCGTGGCGCTTAGGTCTTGATTTTCGTCAGCTCGCAACGATGAATGGGATCAAAGACCCGTCGCATATTGTCGTTGGTCAGGCGCTAAGAGTGCGCGCCGCGCGTGCGCCGTCAGCGACTGCCAAAACGCCTGGGCCGAAGCGCAATGTCGCAAACACTCAAGCAGTGT